>DAIPJA010000048.1:0-11575 GCA_036770525.1 Gudongella sp.
ACAATGGTCATAAAAACAATACCGAGGAATTTACACACTAATATGGACTTGACTTTGAATGAGGTTTTGAAAATTTTATATGTGATTTAGACTATTTGAATATAATGAGGGGGTAATTATGAGTGAGAAAAAAGTAGTTATCGCTTTGATAGGCGGAGGCTATGGAGCAATCCTCCATCTTAACGGTTATAAGAGAGTACACGGAGTAGATGTCTGTATCAAAACCCTTGTGGATGTGGATGTTAAAAAAGCTAAAGAACTGCAAAAACTCTATGGTATTCAAAATATAACAACAGGCTATGATGATGTTCTGAAGGATCCTGAGATTGATATCATCGACATTGTTACACCACCAGCTTTACATGCAGATATGGTATACCAAGCATTAATGGCAGGGAAACATATTATATGTGAGAAGCCCTTTACAGGGTATTTTGGTAAGGATTGGGACCAAGAGCCTATCGGCCTCCATGTGCCTAAACGCAGAATGTATGAAACTGTCTGTAAAGAGCTTGAAAATGGGAAGAATATTGTTAATGAAAGCAAAAAGCTTTTCATGTATGCTGAAAACTTCGTTTATGCACCAAATGTTCGAAAATCAGCTGAATTCATAAAAGCAAAGGGGAGTAGAATACTTTTCATGAAGGGAGAAGCAAGCCTCAGGGGGTCTAGTTCGTCTGTTGCAGGGCAGTGGTGCAAGACTGGAGGAGGATCATTAATGAGAAACGCGATCCATCCTCTTCAAGAATACTCTGGTTAAAGAAGGAAGAAGCAGCTTCGAGAGGAGAAGAAATAAGAGTTATAAGTGTTAACGCTGATGCGGGCAGGGTAGTACCCAAGCTTTCAGATTACGAAAGGCGTCACCTTAACGCTGATCCGGTGGATGTAGAGGATAATATAACTGTAACTTTAACTTTTTCAGATAGTTCGAAGGCTCTGATCATTGGATCGGACACTTGCCTGGGAGGTACTAAAACCTACATAGAGGTATATGCTAATGATGCGACATTTAATTGCAACATAGCACCAACTGACTATTTGCAAACATATTTTTTAGATGAAGAGGGTATATCTGATATCTATCTTGGTGAGATGCTCCCCAATAAGCTTGGTTGGAATCGATCCTTTGTTTCTGACGAGGTTTTGAGGGGGTATACTGCTGAGCTCCAGGATTTCGTGGAGTGTGTAGCACTTGGCAGAAAACCGGTCAGCGACTACGACCTTGCTGCTGAAGCTGTTAGATTGGTATATGCGGCTTATACATCTGCGGAGGAAGGAAGAAGGATAGATCTTTGAGTATTTGTCTTAAAAACACTAAGGCTGGGATATCGTCTCCCAGCTTTAGATTTTTACCAAAACATGCAGATATTTGTTAAACTATATAGGAGAGCCATAAAGGATTCATTTGGGGTTTGGGGAAAAATGGTTAGAAAAAATCAAAAGCAAATAGAAAGAGTGAGAGGACTAATATGTGTACGGGAATAAAAGTCGATTTCGATAATGGATGTGTTTTAGGGAGAACTATGGATTTTGAATCCCCTATTGAGTATAATGCTCTGTTCCTGCCAAGAGGCTATAACTACTGCATTGATTTAACAGGGAAGCCTTTATACTCAAAATATATGATGATGGGGATGGTGTTCAGAAACCGAGACCCACTTAAGGACGGAGTAAATGAACATGGCTTATTAGGTATAACCAATGATTTTGGTGGATTCAACCTTTATTCAAACAAAACTGAACCAGAAAAAATCAATATATCCAGTATGGATTATTTTAACTTTGCTCTGGCAAACTACAAATCGGTGGATGAGCTGGAAAAAGATTTACCTAATATAAATATTTCTACAAGAGATCGTAATGGAGACGGTGTATTATGTCCGGATTTTCACTTCATGTTCTCGGACTCAACAAAGAGATGTATAATTGTCGAGCCAAAACAAGGCAAACTGATAAGCATCGAAAATCCCTATGATGTCATGACCAATTCCCCTGGTCTGGAGTCTCAGACCAGAAGGCTCAAGCGGTTGATGGATATTGAAAACCTTGATGAATTTAATTCATCCAAGGATCTTCCTGGGGGTTATGATCCAATATCAAGGTTCATCAAGGCGTTTTATCTTAATCGGATGAACATTCCAGCCGGAAATTGCAAGGAGGCATATTCTAACTTTTACAATATTATTTCAGCTATGACTATGCCGAATGGATTTGTGAGGAACAGGAAATACAGCTCTACGACATGCACCAGGTACACCTGTGCTTATGACACAGAATCTAAACATATGACAGTCAAGACTGATACTAATCCCATGATATATCAATTGAGCTTCCAGGATATTATGGACAAGGAGAAAAGACAGCCGTTTTTCCTTAGTACTGAATTTGAAGCAAAAAAATTAATGTAGAAAACAGGCATAAAAAATCACATTTGGAAAGGGAATTATTCAATGGAGGGAAACAAACGTAATTTAATTAAGCCAGGGATCAGGGTGAGTGTAATACAAAAACAGGACCAGCGTACGGGGAAAACCACAGAAGGAGTTGTAAGGGACATACTTACAAAATCGGCTGTTCATCCACATGGTATCAAGGTAAGGCTGGAGGATGGAACTGTAGGAAGAGTTAAGGAGATATTTACAGAGAGGTCTGATGAATAGATGAACATTCAGATTTTTGGATCTAATAAGTGCTTCGATACAAAGAAAGCTGAAAGGTATTTTAAAGAGAGAAAAATCAAATTTCAATATATCGATTTACTTTAGTACGGAATGAGTAAGGGAGAATTTGAAAGCGTTAAATCAGCCGTTGGATTAAATGAAATGATAAATACAAAACCCAAGGATTATGAAAAGCTTAACTTGCATTTGATAAGAGGTTCTGCTATCAGGGAGGAATTAGCTCTTAATAACCCCAAAGTCCTTAATACACCAATTGTAAGAAATGGAAAGCAGGCAACAGTGGGATTCAAGCCTGAGATTTGGAATACATGGGAATAAAATGTGTCAAAATGGACAATTATTATTGGAGATTGTCCATTTTATTTTATATATGGAATGGGTATCATTATTAAATAGATTCATACGAATGTGTTATAAGGAGATGTTATTATGCAAAGAATAGTACCTCATCTGTGGTTTGACAAGGAAGCAATGGAAGCAGCTGTCTTCTACACAGGTCTATTTGAGCGATCAGGTGTTAAGGGGAGCACGATAATAGAGGATACACCCTCCGGTAATGCTGAAATTGTTTCCTTTACACTTGCAGGGTTGGATTTTGAAGCAATAAGTGCAGGACCATACTTCAAGTTCAATCCATCAATCAATTTGATAGCAAAAAGTAAGAGCAGGGAAGAGATAAAAAGACTTTGGGAAGAGCTTACCAAAGAAGGTGCTGAATTGATGCCTCTTGACGAGTACCCGTTCTGCGAGCTGTATGCATGGGTAGAGGATAGATATGGCTTGACATGGCAGCTTATGTATATTAAGGATCTTTCAGAAAAGCACTCGATAATACCCGGAATGCTGTTTTCTGATGAAGCATGTGGGATGGCAGAGGAGGCTATTAACTTCTACCTTGAGGTTTTCAGTAACTCCAGCTTGAATTTCATAAGCAAATACGATTCAGGGGAGGCTCCTGATCCGAGAGCAAAGGTCAATTACTCAGAATTTACTCTGGACGGTTTTGAAATGGTAGCCATGGATAACGCGATGGGAGCAGACTTTACTTTCAGTGAAGCGGTTTCAATGATCATAAAATGTAAAGATCAGGAGGAATTAGATTACTACTGGGATAAGCTGTCAGCCGTTCCTGAAGCAGAACAATGCGGCTGGTTAAAAGATAAGTTTGGTGTCTCATGGCAAATAGTACCGGAGAATATGGAGGAATTATTATTTGGAGGAACACCTGATGAAAAACGGAGGGTCACACAAGCCTTCCTTCAAATGAAGAAGTTTGATATTCATGAACTTGAAATGGCAAGGCTGGGGAAGTGAACCCCAGCCTTTAAGGTGTCACTTTATAACGATATCATGATCCTTGATTTTTCTCATTATCGTGGATTGACTTACCCCAATGAGCTCAGCAGCCTTTCGTGTACTTTTTGTGGCTTCAAGAGCTCTTGTAACAATTGTTTTTTCTACTGCACTGATTGCATCAGTTAACCTTGGAATTCCATTTATTAATATATCTCCCTGCTGAACTCCTGTTTCCTCAAATGAAAAATATTTAGAGTAAAGATGCTTCGGTAACAGCAAATCGTCGATGCACATGATCAGAAGTCTCTCAACAATATTTTTAAGTTCCCGCACATTACCAGGCCAATTATATTCTTCCAGAATCTCAATAAGCTCAGCAGAAAATTTCTTATTCATCCCATATTTCTTGTTATAAATATACAAAAAGTGTTGAAGCAATGGAGCAATATCCTCTCTACGCTCGTTAAGGGAGGGCAGCATTATTGTCGCTACATTTAGACGGTAATACAAATCCTTTCTAAAGGTCCCTTCTGAAATCATTCTCTTTAGATCTCTATTTGTAGAGGCAATCAGCCTGGCATTTATTTTTATAGGTTTTGTCCCTCCAACCCTGAATGCTTCTCCACTCTGTAAAACACGAAGAAGCTTAGCCTGAAGCTGCGTTGACATTTCACCTATCTCGTCCAACAACACTGTCCCTTTACCGGCAATCTCAAGCAGACCTGGCTTCCCCTTGCTTAAGGCTCCTGTGAATGACCCTGCTTCATAACCAAATAGCTCCGATTCAAGCAATGTTGGTGAAAGGTTGCTGCAGTTTATCTTCAGGAATGGCTGTTGTTTTCTTTTGCTTGATGTATGTATAAGAGAAGACACTACCTCCTTTCCTGTGCCTGAATCCCCAAGTATCAGGACATGGACATCATAAGCCGCAATCCGGAAAGCATCCTGTAGTGCGTGTCTCATCTCAACGCTTTCGGCGATTATATCTATTGAGCTGTCCTCATAAAGCTGCATCGAAATAGGTGCAGGAGCGTCCCAGGAATACGGGGATTTTTTTATTGAATTAGCGTACTCGAAGGCATTTGCACAAATGAGTATCAGGACTGGCTCACCGAGGTTGTTATAAATGGGAGTGCCGGTTATGAATGCAAACTTATCGGTCTTAAACCTCTGGAAAACAGTAACCACCTGATTTGTTTTGAGGACTGTCGGAGTGACCAATGGAGTAAAATATCCAGCAGTTTCCAGGTTGTGTACCTTCTTCCCGATGATTTGCTTACGATTCATACCTGTAAGTTCCTCATAAGTGCTATTCAAATAGGTGGCGGTTCCGTCAGCAGCTGTAATGAATATGCCGTCCGAGTATGAGTCCAGTATAGTATCAAAGTAATTCTGGTGAAAGTGAACATGGTTCATCGCATGGATCACATCGGCAAATATTGCCTGATTTTGAAGGGTGATTACATATTCCAAATCGACATTGTCAAAGTAGTCCTCCCTAAAGCCCTCGGAGAGATTGTCAAATGGTATTACTCTAAGGTTATAGCTGTTATTTTCAAAGATTATTGTTGTATTTGTTATGACTCCTGATATTTTGATCCCCTGGATATGTGAGTGGATCATATCAAAGGTATTATCCCTTAGAAAGCTGTTGCCTGCTTCATCGCAAGGATAAATTGTGCTATTTCTATCCATTAAGAAGGTATACTGCAAATATTGTTTAGTGTTGTAAAGATAACTCATCCCGATGCCACCTTTCATGCCTTATTTACTAAAGGATATATTTTAATGAACCGAAAGTCAATCGAATAACTTCAATAACGGTTCGATAATCCTGTTGAAATATTATATTTGTATTCATCTATTTGTTTCATGCTCTGCAACGATTGAAATATCAGTGTTTGCATTTGCAAATAAGATTGCTATAAATAATACATATTGGCATGGATATTGCTTATACATAATGCAGAAGATTTTTACTAAAAGAAAGGAAGTGACCAATATGACTTTAATGACCCGACAGCAGTATATTGAAAGCCTAAGGAAGTTAAATCTTAACGTCTACATGTTTGGAGAGAGGGTAGAGAACCCTGTGGACCATCCAATGATTAAACCTTCAATGAACTCAGTGGCAATGACCTATGAAATGGCTCAACATCCTGAGTATTTGGATCTAATGACAGCTGTTTCAAACCTGACAGGTAATAAAGTTAATAGATTCACCCACTTGCATCAAAGTACTGAGGATCTTGTAAAGAAGGTCAAAATGCAGAGAATGCTTGGTCAAAAAACCGCATCCTGTTTCCAAAGATGCGTTGGGCTTGATGCTGCAAACGCAATTTACAGTACTGCCTTTGAAGTGGACCAGACATATGGAACTAATTATTTCGAGAACTTTAAAAAATATTGGACTATGATCCAGGAAAATGACTATACGGTAGATGGAGCTATGACCGATCCTAAAGGCGACAGAAGCTTAGGCCCATCAGAGCAGCACGATCCTGATATGTACCTGAGGGTAGTTGAAAGAAGATCGGACGGAGTAGTTGTAAGGGGAGCCAAGGTACATCAGACAGGCATTGTCAACTCACATGAGGTTGTTGTCATGCCCACGATATCTCTTAAAGAAAAAGATAAGGATTATGCTATAGCCTTTGCAGTACCTGCAGATGCTGAAGGAATAATTATAATCTACGGACGACAATCCTGTGACACGAGAAAGCTTGAGGAGGATGCAGACATAGATTTGGGGAACAAGAATTTTGGTGGTCATGAAGCACTTATGATTTTCGAAGATGTATTTGTTCCGAATGAAAGGATATTTTTGAATGGTGAAACTGATTTTGCAGGTATGCTTGTGGAACGCTTCGCAGGATACCACAGACAAAGCTACGGCGGCTGCAAGGTAGGAGTTGGCGATGTCCTTATAGGTGCTGCAGCGTTGGCTGCTGAATACAACGGAGCACAAAAAGCATCACACATCAAGGATAAGCTCATTGAAATGACTCATCTGAACGAGACCATCTATAGCTGCGGGATCGCTTGTTCGGCTGAAGGGTGCCCGACAGCAGCAGGAAACTATTTGATAGATATGCTTCTTGCTAATGTTTGCAAGCAAAACGTAACCAGATTCCCATATGAGATCTCAAGGCTGTCTGAGGACATTGCCGGTGGATTGATGGTCACTATGCCGTCAGAGAAGGATCTTCGCGATCCGGTGCTTGGAAAATACATAGAGAAATATCTTCAGGGAGTAGCATCAGTTCCAACAGAAAACAGAATGAGGATCCTTAGACTCATTGAAAATCTGACCTTAGGTACTGCAGCGGTTGGTTATAGGACAGAATCCATGCATGGAGCGGGTTCTCCGCAGGCCCAAAGGATAATGATCTCCAGACAAAGTGATTTGGAGCAGAAGAAGCAGCTGGCTAAGAATATCGCTGGAATCGATGACAACAAATAGAAAGGATAGAGGTGATCAGTAATGGCAAAAAGAAGAACAGAAGCAATGGATGGCAATACTGCGGCAGCATATGCATCGTATGCATTTACTGACGTTGCGGCAATATATCCCATTACCCCTTCCTCACAAATGGCCGGATTAGTCGACGAATGGTCCTCAAACGGAAGAAGGAATATATTTGGAGATACTGTGCTGGTCAAGGAAATGCAGTCCGAGGGTGGAGCAGCAGGTACCCTTCACGGATCCCTCCAGGCAGGAGCACTTACATCTACATATACAGCATCTCAAGGGCTTCTTCTGATGATACCAAATATGTACAAGGTTGCAGGAGAGCTTCTTCCCGCAGTATTCCATGTAAGTGCAAGGTCACTTGCATCCAATGCGCTCAGTATCTTCGGAGATCATCAGGATGTCATGGCAACCAGACAAACAGGCTTTACTCTGCTTGCATCCAGCAGTGTACAGCAGGTAATGGATCTGGCGGCAGTTGCTCATCTGAGTGCAATAAAATCCCGTATACCTGTATTACACTTTTTCGACGGGTTCAGGACATCTCATGAGGTCCAGAAGATCGAGGTATTGGAATATGAAGAGCTTTCCAGGCTAGTGGATATGGACGCAGTAAAGGCGTTTAGAGATAATGCATTAAGCCCCAATCGTCCCGTACTTAGGGGGACTACTCAAAACCCGGACGTATTCTTCCAAATGCGCGAATCAATAAACAAGTACTATGATGCTGTTCCTGAAATCGTACAAGGCTACATGGATGAGATCAACAAGCTTACAGGTAGAGACTATAAGCTCTACAACTACCATGGAGCAGGTGATGCTGAAAGAATAATAATCGCAATGGGATCAGGCTGCGAAACGATCAGCGGAGTAGTCGACTATCTTAACAGCCATGGCGAAAAGGTTGGAGTCCTTGAGGTTCATCTTTACAGGCCCTTTGCTTCAGAGTACTTCCTGGACGCAATACCCAAATCGGTAAAGAGAATCGCTGTTCTCGACAGAACTAAAGAGCCGGGGTCAAACGGAGAGCCGCTGTATCTGGACGTCAAGAATGCTTTCTATACTACCGAAAACCAACCTCTTATAGTGGGCGGAAGATATGGTTTAAGCTCAAAGGATCTTAAGCCCGAGGATGTCCTGTCTGTGTTCGACAATCTTAAGCTTGAAAAACCACTGAATGATTTTTCCGTAAGCATAATCGACGATGTGACCTTCAAATCATTGCCGATCAGCAACAAAGAGATCAACACCACTCCTAAGGGAATAAAAGCCTGCAAATTCTGGGGATACGGTTCGGACGGAACCGTCAGTGCCAATAAATCTGCAATAAAGATCATCAGCTCAAACACGGATTTCTATACGCAGGCATACTTTGAGTATGATGCAAAGAAATCAGGAGGACTTACGATCTCCCACTTGAGATTTGGGGAGGTCCCTATAAAGGAGCCTTATACGATCAACAGAGCAGACTTTATAGCCTGCCATAACCAAGCCTATGTAGACAAGTATGATCTTCTTGCTGGAGTCAAAAAGGGTGGGAAATTTCTGTTAAACTGCATATGGAGCGAAGAAGAGCTGAATAGGAAGCTTCCAGCCGGTATCAAGCGAGCGATAGCCAACAATGATGTTGAGTTTTACACCATAAATGCCGTAGAGTTGGCAGAGGAGCTTGGACTAGGAGGCAGGATAAACATAATCATGCAGGCAGCATTTTTTAAGCTTGCAGACATTATACCGTTGGAGGATGTTAAGAAGCATCTTATGAAGGAGGTTGAAGCTTCCTACGGAAGCAAGGGTCAGAATATAGTCGATATGAACAATCTTGCCATCAACAAGGGCTTTGAAGGCATAAGAAAGATCTCAGTACCGGAAGCATGGAGGTATGCAGAGGATAAAACAATCGAAGTGGATCCGGATATGCCTGATTTCATAAAAAATGTTATCCTCCCTATGAATGGAAGAGAGGGAGACAAGCTGCCTGTTAGTGCATTTAACGGAAGAGAGGACGGATCTTTCCCGCTTGGTGTTACAGCGTGGGAGAAGAGGGAAGTGGCTATCAATGTTCCAAGGTGGTACTCATCCCAATGCACTCAGTGCAACCAATGCTCATATATTTGCCCGCATGCAGTAATAAGACCTATACTGCTTGATGGTGAAGAAATAAAGAATAGTCCTGTGGGATTTGAAACGATAAAAGCTACAGGATTTGATGGTATGCAGTATCATCTGGCGATTTCAGGACAGGACTGCACTGGATGCGGAAGCTGCGTTGAAGTATGTCCCGTTAAGGACAAGGCTATAAAAATGGAGCCGTTCGCAGATAACAGAGAAAAGTACATCAGTGACTGGAACTTTACCAAAGACATCCCGACAAAGGATATACCAAAGAAGATTGCAGCAAGCGTCAAGGGAAGCCAGTTCCTTAAGCCGCTTCAAGAGTTCTCCGGTGCTTGTGCCGGTTGTGGAGAGACTCCATATGCCAAGCTAATAACCCAGCTTTTTGGCGACAGAATGATGATTTCGAATGCAGCAGGCTGTTCAACTGTATGGGGAGGATCACCTCAGGTATCCTATACGACAAATGAAAAGGGGTACGGCCCTTCCTGGGGATTCTCGCTGTTTGAGGACAATGCAGAGTACGGTTTTGGGATGTATCTGGGAGTCAAAAAGCTAAGAGATGCAACCAGAAAGCTTGCACATGAAGCAATAGGATCAGGAGTAAGCTCCAGTGTTGAAAAGGCTCTTAAGGATTGGCTTGAAGGGTTTGACACATCTGACGGAACAAGGGAAAGGGCAGATAAGCTGATTTCGGTTCTCGAGGAAGAAAAGGCAAACCATGAAATTTTAGAAAAGATATATGACAACAGGGATTACTTCATCAAGAGGTCACATTGGATATTCGGGGGAGACGGCTGGGCTTACGATATAGGCTACGGCGGACTCGACCATGTACTTGCATCAGGAGAGGACGTCAACGTACTTGTATTTGACACAGAGGTTTATTCCAATACTGGTGGTCAATCATCCAAGGCGACCCCTACTGCTGCAATAGCTGAATTTGCATCCAGCGGCAAAAACACCAGGAAAAAAGACCTGGGGATGATGGCAATGAGCTATGGGTACGTTTATGTTGCTCAAATAGCCATGGGTGCTGACAAGAACCAGACCTTAAAGGCGATCATGGAGGCAGAGAGTTATCCTGGACCTTCACTTGTAATAGCTTACTCGCCTTGTATAAACCATGGAATAAAGGCTGGAATGGCAAAATCGATGCCTCATACCAAAGAGGCTGTTGAAGCTGGCTACTGGTCACTGTACAGATATAACCCGCTTGCTGAAAAGGAAGGAAGAAATCCGTTTACGCTGGATTCCAAAGCACCGACAAAGGACCTTAAGGAATTTATGCTAAGCGAGGTAAGATTCTCATCGCTGTACAAGCTGTTCCCTGATGCCGCAGAGGAGTTGTTTGAAAAGGCCAAGGCTGATGCCGATTTCAGATATGAAAGATATGTACAGATGGCGACCCGCTAGAGATATGTGAACTGAATATAAATTGGAGGTCTATAAATGAGCTATTTATCAGATATTGCATTAAATTATCCAGCCTCAGGGATCAGAAAAATGTTTGACCTGGCACAAAAGTATGACGACGTTGTTAAGCTTACGGTTGGAGAGCCAAATTTTGATACTCCACAATACATCAAGGATGCTGCGAAAAGAGCTATAGATGAGGGATACACACATTACAGCCCAAATGCAGGTTTGCCGGAGCTTCGAGAAGCCATTGCAAAGGAATATCTTAAATACTCAAGGGACTACACTCTTGAGAATGTAATGATCACTGTAGGCGGCATGGAAGCCATAACAATGTGTTTGATCGCAACAGTCAACCCGGGGGATGAAGTAATAATACCTGATCCATGCTTCCCAAACTACGTTGGCCAGGTAATGGTAGCAGGGGCAAAGCCTGTAAGTGTACCTGTTTATGAGGAGAATGACTTCAGTATCAAGGCTGAAGACATCGAGAAAGCTATAACACCTAAGACAAAAGCAATACTCTTGAACTCTCCAAGCAATCCTCTTGGATCAGTAATTACAAAGGAAGAAATAATTAAAATTGCCGAGT
>DAIPJA010000049.1:0-11458 GCA_036770525.1 Gudongella sp.
AGAGGTTGAGGTGGATCGGTCCAGAGGGCTGGCCATGTTAAATAGAGTAGGCCTTCCAGATGCTGCAATTAAAGAATCAAAGGAAAGAGTAAGGACTGCAGTTAAAAACAGCGGTTATGAGTTCCCATTGAGCAGGATAACAATAAACCTTGCTCCTGCTAGCCTTCGTAAGGATGGCTCGCAGATGGATCTGGCTATCGCAGTTGGGATCTTGCGGTCTGCTGCTTTTTTAAAGGAATTTGATTATGAAGGCACCATTTTCATAGGTGAGCTGTCACTTGATGGGTCATTGAACAGGATCGAAGGGGCATTGCCGATGGTTATATCGATGAGAGAGCTGGGATTTAAAAGATTTCTCGTTCCGCATGCAAATAGGGAAGAGTGTTCAATTATTGGAGACGTGGAGGTAATTCCAGTCGAAAATCTTTGGGAGGCCTGTGGTTACATAAACGGAGAGCTCGAACTAAAACCCTACACAAGTGAAGGACCTGGTCATGCTTCACTGGTCGAAACTGACAGCATAGATTTCGCTGATATTAAAGGTCAGGAAGGTTTGAAACGCGCTATGGAGGTTTCTGCTGCCGGGGCTCACAATCTTTTGATAATCGGACCTCCTGGATCAGGCAAGACAATGGCAGCAAGAAGACTTCCAACAATTCTCCCAGATCTTGAGCTGGAGGAAGCTATAGAAGTTACCAAAATTTACAGCGTTGCTGGTTACCTGACTTCCGGAGGTCTTATAAAGAAAAGGCCTTTTAGGGCTCCTCATCATTCCGCATCAGGTGTATCAATAATCGGAGGTGGAAGGGTGCCAAAGCCTGGAGAGGTTTCATTGGCACATAATGGAGTATTGTTCTTCGACGAACTGCCGGAATTTCAAAAAAATGTACTGGAGGTTCTCAGACAGCCACTGGAGGATGGGTCTGTTCAGATATCAAGGGTGAATGCTTCACTATCATACCCATCAAGATTTATGTTCGTTGCAAGTATGAACCCTTGCCCTTGCGGATATTTAGGTGATCCGTTGCACAGCTGTAGCTGCAGTCAGGGGAGCATAGATCGATACTTGGGGAAAATCAGCCATCCTTTGTTGGATAGGATAGATCTCCACATAGAGGTAATGCCGGTCAAATACGACGATCTCAATATGGAAATGAAAGCCAGATCTTCTTCTGATATGAAGAAAGCAGTTGATAATGCTCGAAAGCTTCAATCTGAAAGATTTACAGACATTAAAGTATTTTGCAATGCAAATATGGGGAATAAAGAAATTAAAAAGTACTGCAAACTAGACAGTTCATGTGAAGAGATCATGAGAACGGCTTTTGATAAATATAGGTTAAGCGGAAGATCCTACAACAGAATTCTTAAGGTAGCTCGAACTATTGCTGACCTGGACTCCTCTGATTGTATTAAGGAAAACCATCTATTGGAAGCTATTGGATACCGGGGTCTTGAGAAAAAATATTGGGGGTAGAATCAAAATATGGATGGAAGATCTACTTTAATTTGGTTAAATATGCTTCAGATTCCAAGTGACAAAATCTGTTCATTCATCAATTGGTTTGGAGATATTGCTGAAATTAACAATATGAGCGATGTTGATCTAAGGTCATCAGGGATTTTCTCGGAACTTCAAATAGCCAGAATACTAGATAAAAATTCAATTAAGGATTTGACTCAATACGAGAAAAAGGTTAGAATTAAAGGCGCTGAAATCCTGACTGACTTTGACGATGACTATCCGGAGGCTTTAAAATCAATCGACGATAGACCTATGATACTCTATGTAAGAGGAAGTTTAAAGAAGGAAGATGCTGTTGCAATTGGTATCGTAGGATCCAGAAAGGCGACATCCTATGGCAAATGGGCTTGTGAAAAAATTTCAGGGGATCTGGCAGGTCTTGGAGTGACAATAGTAAGTGGTATGGCTTCTGGAATAGATACATACGCCCATAGGGCAGCTTTGGATTCTGAGGGCAGGACCATAGCTGTGCTAGGCTGTGGGGTAGATGTGGTATATCCTCAGAAAAATAAAACTCTATATGAAGAAATCTCATCAAACGGTGCTGTAATAAGTGAGTTTCCACTAGGGACTCAGCCGCTACCGTATCACTTTCCAATGAGGAACAGGATCATCTCTGGATTGAGTCTTGGAATTGCAGTAATCGAGGCACAGGAGAAATCAGGTTCACTCATAACCGCCAGTTATGCGGCAAGCCAAGGAAAGGAAGTGTTTGCGGTACCTGGTAACATAAACAGTCTTTACAGCAGCGGCACTAACCTCCTTATAAAAGATGGTGCCAAACCTCTTCTTACAACTGAGGATATAATCGAGGAGATTCCAGTGTTAAGAAGCAATTCAAGAAAAATGTCTAATAAAGGACATGAAAAAATACCATTGAGTGAAACAGAGAAAAAAGTACTTGGGGTATTGCAGGAAGGACCACTGCACAGTGATATCATAGCATTAAGAACTGGCTTGGATATCTCCACCGTCCTCGGTACTCTTATGATATTGGAAATGAAGGAAACTATAAAGGAATTGAGCAGCAGGACTTTTACACTCCGCTAGTCTGCTCACTTGGAGGTGCATACAATGGCGAAAAATTTGGTGATAGTGGAATCTCCTGCCAAAGCAAAAACCATCAGCAAGATTTTAGGTAGAGGATATAAGGTAGTTGCTTCTGTCGGGCACATTAGAGATCTGCCAAAAAGCAGACTTGGTGTGGATATTGATAACAACTTTGAACCCGACTATATAAATATAAGAGGTAAAGGATCTTTGATAAAAGATCTTAAGAAAGAGGCAAAAGCCTCTGAGAAAGTGTACCTTGCAACTGACCCCGACCGTGAAGGTGAAGCTATCTCATGGCATTTGGCACATATATTAGGCTTGGATCATGATGCACCTCTTAGAGTTGAATTTAACGAAATTACAAAGGAAAGAATAAAACAGGCTATAAAATCCCCAAGGGTTCTTGATAAAAATCTAATTGATGCACAGCAAGCCAGAAGGATACTGGATAGGTTGGTCGGCTATAAAATCAGTCCTTTATTGTGGAAGAAGATTAAAAAAGGTTTGAGTGCAGGAAGAGTACAATCAGTATCTGTAAAACTGATTTGCGACCGAGAATCTGAAATTGGAGAGTTTATCCCTAAGGAGTACTGGACAATAAGTGCAAATCTCAAGAAGGACGACCAACAGTTTGAAGCTGCTTTTTATGGAGAAGTTAAGGGAGGCAAAGATAAAAAACTTGAGATTCAAACTGAAGAAGAAGCTAATAATGTTGTTGCTGCTCTGAGCCAGGGAATATTTAAGGTAGCTTCTGTCAAGAAGAGTCAAAGAAAGAGAAGCCCTTATCCTCCGTACACTACAAGTACACTGCAGCAGGATGCTTCTAAAAAACTTGGTTTCACGACCAAAAAGACTATGATGATCGCTCAGCAGCTATACGAGGGGATAGACCTGAAGACGGAAGGTGTCACCGGGCTTATAACCTATATGAGGACCGATTCTACAAGAGTCTCTAGTGAGTCAATGAGTGCTGCCAAAGATTATATAACGAATACTTTTGGAGCAGAATATTCCAACGGTGGGAAGAGCTATTCAAACAAATCCAGAAAAGAGACACAGGATGCCCACGAAGGCATTAGACCTTCATACCCAGGCTTGACTCCAGATGGAATTGAGGATAATCTTACAAAAGAGCAGCTGAAACTATATAAACTGATATGGAATAGATTTATTGGTTCTCAGATGAAGGAAGCAATTTATGATTCAGTTAGTGTATCTATTCAAAATGGAGACTATGTCCTTAAATCTAATGGATCGAAGCTTGTATTTCCAGGGTTTCTTAAAGTATATTCAACTGTAGATGAGGAAATACAGGATATGAAGCTCCCTGAGCTCGTCGAGAATGACCTTCTTTCGTTGATTAAGCTTGATAAAAAGCAAAACTTTACTCAACCTCCATCAAGATATACTGAAGCTACATTAATCAAGACCATGGAAGATCTTGGAATAGGAAGGCCAAGCACCTATGCGCCAACAATAGCTACAATACTTTCAAGAGGTTACGTTAGTTTAGAAAAGAAATATTTCTATCCTACTGAACTGGGGACCCTTGTCAACGATCTTTTGTCGGAGTATTTTCCCCACGTTATGGATAAGGAGTTTACTGCTGGACTGGAGGAACATCTCGATGAAATAGCTTCAGGAGAAGTAGAGTGGAGAAAGGTCGTCAGTGAGTTTTATTCAGAGTTCAGCAAAGAACTGTCAGTTGCAGAGAAAGAAATTGATAAAATTGAAATCAAGGATGAAGTCAGTGACGTCATCTGTGAAAAGTGCGGCAGGAATATGGTGATCAAGAACGGAAGATTTGGGAAGTTTCTTGCCTGCCCAGGCTATCCTGATTGCAGAAACACACTACCCATAGTTGAAAAAATCAACGTGAAATGTCCTATATGCGGTGGAGAAATCGTTAAGAAAAGGTCCAAGAAAGGTAGAGTGTTTTATGGGTGTGACAAGTACCCTGTCTGTGATTTTGTATCGTGGGACGAGCCGGTTGAAGAAAAATGTCCGCAGTGCGAAGGACCTATGGTCATTAAGAGATTTAAAAATAAGGCTGTAATTAGATGCTTAAGTAAGGAATGTGGTTATAGTAGAAATATTTAAAAAAATCAAAAAAATGGCTGTACATTTCCCTTTGGATATAGTATGTTATAAATAAATGGTGAATATTCAGAATTGTTTATGTCATACATTAATAATAATATGGAGGGATGTTATGGAGAGTTTATTAAAGAAAACCAGACGCTTGAACAAGACGCTTCAAAGCTATGGCTCACAGCCAGTATCTTTTATTGATCTCAGTAAGATATTATCAGATATTCTGGAGGCTAACGTCTATATTGCAAGCAAGAAGGGAAGAGTCCTTGGATATGCATTATCAGCAGGCTTTGACTGTGATATAATCAATTCCGAGGTTGTTAAGGAACGCAGGTTCCCAAAGAAATATAATGATGAATTGTTGAAGGTTACTGAAACCAGCGAAAATATCAAGGAAGTAACTGACTGTGTATTCGACCAGGTTTCAGAATGCAATTATCCTGACAAGATCTCTACCATAGTGCCCATCAACAGCGGTGGCTCAAGACTAGGCACACTTGTGGTAGCAAGATTCGGTAAGGAATTTGATGTTGAAGACCTTATTCTTTGCGAATATAGCGCAACTGTTGTTGGCATGGAGATCCTCAGGGCTACAACAGAGGAAATTGAGGAAGATGCAAGGAAAAAATCTGTTGTGCAGATGGCTATAGGTACTTTATCGTACTCAGAAAAAGAGGCAATGGAGCACATTTTCAATGAACTCGATGGGATGGAGGGACTTCTGGTAGCTAGCAAGATCGCTGACAGAGTAGGCATAACACGGTCTGTCATAGTAAATGCGTTGAGAAAATTTGAAAGTGCAGGTGTAATCGAGTCAAGATCACTTGGCATGAAGGGAACACACATTAAAATACTTAATGAAAAGCTCATTGACGAGCTTAAAAGAAAATAGCAATAAACAAACTCCGGGTATTTGGTGAATTTTTTTACCCGGAGTTTATGTTTTTGAGAAACACAGAAGAATTAAGTTGTAATCCAAGTTAAGCTATGCTATAATCTTTGATGGTGATTACACACACTTGATTGATGTCTAAGGGGTTGCTCTGCGGAGTCCGCTGACAAATGAGACAAGTGGAGGAAAAAAACATGGAGGTGAAAGTATGTCAGTAGTATCAATGAAAAGTTTATTGGAAGCGGGCGTACATTTCGGGCACCAAACAAGAAGATGGAATCCGAAAATGGCGCAGTATATCTTCACTGAAAGAAATGGGATATACATTATTGACCTGCAAAAGACAGTCAAAAAGGTAGACGAAGCCTACAACGTTATGAAGGAAATCGTTGAGAATGGTGGAGAGGTACTTTTTGTAGGAACTAAGAAGCAGGCACAGGAGGCTATCGAAAACGAAGCCAGAAGATGCGGAATGCACTACATCAATCAAAGATGGTTAGGTGGAATGCTTACAAACTACAAGACAATCAGAAAGAGAATCGACAGACTACATGAGCTTGAGAAAATGGAAGAGGATGGAACATTTGACGTCCTTCCTAAGAAAGAAGTTATCAAGCTGAGACATGAAGCCGAAAGACTCGAGAAGTTCCTTGGTGGAATAAAGACTATGGAAAGAATTCCTAGTGCTTTGTTTGTTGTCGACCCAAGAAAAGAAAAAATAGCAGTTAAGGAAGCTCACATACTGGGAATCCCAGTAATTGGTATAGTAGATACAAACTGTGACCCGGATGAGATCGATTATGTGATCCCTGGCAACGATGACGCTATTCGTGCTGTCAAGCTCTTAACAGAGACTATGGCCAATGCAGTTATCGAAGCTAAGCAAGGTGAGCAAACAGAAAAAACTGAGGCTTAAGAAGGATAAGGTAAGAGTCGTAGCTTGGGCTACTTCTCTTACCATTTTAATAATACAGGAGGGATATTATGAGCATTAGCGCATCTTTGGTTAAAGAACTTAGAGAAAAAACCGGAGCAGGAATGCTGGACTGCAAGAAGGCTTTGGAGCAAACCAATGGAGATATAGATAAAGCAATAGACTATTTAAGAGAAAAGGGTCTCGCATCAGCGGCTAAAAAATCAGGAAGAATTGCTTCCGAAGGCTTAGTAGAAGCATATATTCATAGTGGAAGGATAGGAGTTATAATCGAGGTAAACTCCGAAACTGACTTCGTTGCAAAAAATGCTGAATTCAAGGAATTCGTTAAAGATATGGCAATGCAGGTAGCAGCATCCAATCCACAGGTTGTCTCAAGAGAACAGCTTACTGAGCAGGAAATTGCTCATGAAAGAGAAATCCAGACCAATAAGGTGTTGAATGAAGGCAAACCTGCTCACGTAGCTGAAAAAATAGTAGAGGGCAGGATGGAGAAATACTTCGAGCAGGTATGTCTGCTTGATCAAGCATTTATCAAGGATCCAAGTGTCAAGGTAAAAGATCTTCTTGCTCAAAAAATATCAAAGATCGGTGAAAATCTTGTTATCAGAAGATTTGTCAGATACGAGGTAGGAGAAGGTCTCGAGAAAAAAGAAGAAAATTTTGCAGAGGAAGTTGCAAAGCAAATCAAGGCATAATAAATAAGGAGAACACTTGTGTTCTCCTTTTATCGAATAAAGGGGAATATTAAATCTGAGGAGTGTAAATATGGAACCCATTTACAAGAGAGTAGTTCTTAAACTTAGCGGAGAGGCAATGGCAGGCGAGAAAGGTACTGGAATCGACCAGGAAACCATAAGCAGCATTGCTGATCAGGTCAAGAAGCTTCAATCCATGGGGGTAGAGGTTGCAATTGTCGTAGGCGGTGGGAATTTTTGGAGAGGAAGATCTTCAAAAGAGATGGACAGGGCTACTTCTGATTACATGGGCATGTTAGGAACCATGATGAATGCTCTTGCACTTCAGGATGCTTTGGATCATATGGGAGTTGTGACAAGAGTTCAATCCGCAATCGAGATGAGACAGGTTGCAGAACCTTATATCAGAAGAAGAGCTATCAGACACTTGGAAAAGGGAAGAGTTGTAATATTCGGTGCTGGAACTGGGAATCCATATTTTTCAACAGATACAACTGCTGCTTTGAGAGCCGCTGAAATTGAGGCTGAGGTAATACTCCTTGCAAAGAAAGGCGTGGATGGAGTCTATGACTCCGATCCTAAGCTTAATTGCGAAGCAAAAAGGTTTGACACTTTAAGATATATTGATATACTAAAGTTAGGGCTTGGAATAATGGATTCTACAGCCACATCGCTGTGTATGGATAACAGAATACCATTGATTGTGTTCGGTATTGATCAACCTGACAATATTGTAAAAGTAGTATTAGGCGATAATATTGGAACACACGTAAAGGAGGAATAACTATGATATTGGAAGTGCACAAGGAATCCGAGTCAAAAATGGAAAAAACCATATCAGTCTACAAGGAGGAGCTTCAAGCGATCCGTGCAGGCAGAGCCAATCCTGCTTTACTTGACAGAATTCATGTAGACTACTACGGCCAGGTAACTCCATTAAAACAAGTGGGCAGTGTTTCAGCTCCAGAACCAAGGATGCTTGTTATACAGCCTTGGGACACAAAGCTGATCCCTGCGATCGAGAAAGAAATCCTCAAGTCAGATTTGGGTCTGAACCCTTCAAATGATGGAAAAATAATAAGATTACTTATACCTCAATTGACTGAGGAAAGAAGGAAGGATCTCGCTAAGGTAGTTAAGAAAAACAGTGAAAATGCTAAAGTAGCTATTAGGAATACCCGAAGAGATGCAATCGAAAAGATCAAGAAACTGGAAAAGAACAAGGAGATAACCGAGGACGACAGAAAGCTGGCCGAGGAGGAAATGCAAAAAATAACCGACAAGTTCATCGCTGAGATTGATGAGATCACTAAGAAAAAAGAAGAAGAACTTATGGAAATATAAAACTAACCCCTTCTCAAAAGAAGGGGTTTTCCTTGATGGGGGTATCCATGATAACAGAGAAAATAAATAAATCTGATATAGATATTACAAAATTGCCAAAGCATGTAGCCATTATAATGGATGGAAATGGAAGATGGGCAAAAAAACGAGGCCTACCTCGTCACTTCGGGCACCAGGAAGGGATGAATAGAGTTATCGAAATAGTGGAAGCTGCAAGGGATACTGGCATCAAGTATCTCACTCTCTATGCCTTTTCAACAGAAAACTGGAAAAGGCCTAAGGTTGAGATAGATGCCCTTATGAATCTTCTAGTCCTGTTCATAAGGAGGGAGCTGCAACGTTTAGTCACTAATGGCGTTAAGTTAAACATTCTTGGTGATTGGTCAGTTCTTCCTGACCTTCCCCGAAAGGAAATCAACAAAGCTATCGAAGCTACTAAGGACAATAGTGATATGGTGCTCAATATCGCGCTCAACTACGGAGGCAGGCAAGAGATATCACGTGCAGTAAAATTGATTTTAGAAGATCATTTAAGGGGTAATATAGATGTAGATGCCATAGGAGAGGAGACCATAAGTCAGTATTTGTATACAAATGGTCAACCGGACCCTGATCTTATAATTAGGCCCAGCGGAGAACTGAGATTGAGTAACTTTCTAACTTACCAATCGGCATATTCAGAATTCTGGTTCTCAGACATACTATGGCCTGATTTTGATAAGACGCAGCTTTATCGAGCAATTTATGACTATCAAAAAAGGGATCGCAGATTTGGAGGTATTTGAGTGAAAGACTTGGGAATTAGGGTTGCTTCGGGAGCTATAGGCTTGGTGCTGCTTATGTCAGTACTTTTTGCTGGCGGACCAGTTCTTGGGGTCGGACTTCTTATAGTATCCACAATAGCATTAAAAGAATTTTATACAGCTCTTAAGAAGCTTGGCAGGAAGCCATTGGATTTACTAGGGTATGTTGCAGCGGTATTGCTCTTAGCCTCCTTCTATTATCAGCTAGAACTTGCTGGTCTTATAATCTCTACTCTAATCCTGCTGTTATTATCAACAACAGTGCTTTCCAAGAGACATGATATCCTTGATGCTGCAATAACGTTGACAGGAGTTATCTACATACCATTCCTCTTATATCATATATTACTGATGGATGGAAAACCGGTCATGCTGGTTGTTTTTCTAATTGCATTCGGGACAGATACTTTTGCCTACATCATTGGAAGTAAGTTTGGAAAAAAGCGACTATGCCCGGAAATCAGTCCAAAAAAATCAGTTGAAGGGGCTATTGGCGGAATAATGGGAAGTATCCTTGTAACCATGTTATATGGTACATTTTATGAAATTGGACCGTTGTGGAGTCTTGGAATTCTAGCACTGATTGGATCAGTTCTATCACAGTTGGGTG
This sequence comes from Gudongella sp., assembly GCA_036770525.1. Lineage (GTDB taxonomy): Bacteria > Bacillota > Clostridia > Tissierellales > Tissierellaceae > Gudongella. The sequence goes on from DAIPJA010000049.1 coordinate 9,954, forward strand.
ATTTGACTGCATCCAGAATAAAGAGAATAACAGGAGTCAAGGATTTTGGAAGCATTATGCCCGGTCATGGCGGTATGCTGGACAGGTTTGACAGTGTAATTTTTACTGCTCCCCTGGTGTTTTATTACATGCAATATTTTTTAAGATGAGAGATGAGGTGTTTTTATAATGATCACAGCTGTAGCTGCGATATTTGTGTTTTTATTGGTTGTACTTCTTCATGAGCTTGGACATTTTTCTGTTGCAAAACTGGTTGGCATCAAGGTCAATGAGTTTGCCATAGGAATGGGGCCAAAGATCTTTCAAAGGAAAAATGGCGAAACCCAATACACCCTAAGGGCGTTCCCTATTGGAGGCTTTGTTAGAATGGAGGGTGAGGAAGAGAATTCTGATGACCCGAGAAGCTTTGGAAAGGCTTCAGTCATGTCCAGAATAGCAACAATAGCCGCTGGTGCAACTATGAATTTTGTACTTGCTATAATAGTTCTTTCAATTGTTGCTTTCAACGTTGGAGTCCCTACGACCACGTTATCAGGTACAATAGAGGGTAGTCCAGCACAGGAATATGGCATCCAGGCAGGAGATAAAGTATTAGCAATCAACGAAATTGAGATCAAAGAGTGGCAGGATATTGTAGATGCCATAAATTACTATGGTATTGGTAGCGAGCTATCAGTCAAAGTTGAAAGAAACGGCTCTTTAGAAACGATCCAGGTTATGCCAGTTGAGGATGAGGGCAGAGTGGTTATCGGTATAACCCCGGAATATGAACAAAGCATTGGATCTGCTGTTAAGGCTGGATTTCAGGATACTTGGTACTTCATCAAGCTTATGTTCCAATTCCTTGGTATGCTATTCCAGGGAAAGGTATCCACAGATGATTTGGCAGGGCCTATTGGTGTTATAAACGAGGTTGGAAATGCAGCTAAAATGGGGTTCACAAACCTTTTGTATATACTTGGATTTATTAGTGTGAACCTTGGCTTTTTCAACCTTTTACCGATACCTGCACTGGATGGCAGTAAAATAGTATTTCTGTTGATTGAGCTTGTAAGAGGTAAGCCTATAGATCCTGAGAAAGAGGGCTTTATTCATTTAGTCGGATTTGTATTTCTTATATCTCTGATGTTGATAGTAACCTATAAGGATCTCTTAAGGATAAATATATTTTAAGGTGGATTAAGATGGAAAGGCATAATACCAGAGTTATTAAAGTGGGAAGTGTGATGATTGGAGGAAACAACCCTGTCAGCGTTCAATCTATGACAAATACTCCTACATCAGATACCAGCGCAACTATCGAGCAAATCAGGAAGTTGGAACTGGCAGGGTGCGACATCGTTAGAGTTGCAGTATCCTCTAAGGATGATGCTGAATCAATCAAGAAAATTAAGGCTGCAACAATAATCCCTATGATTGCTGATATCCAATTTGATTATAGATTAGCTTTAATGGCCATAACTTCAGGTATTGATGGGCTTAGGATCAATCCAGGAAACATCGGT
>DAIPJA010000050.1:0-5632 GCA_036770525.1 Gudongella sp.
TGGAATGCTTTGATGACATCACTTGATTTGTCGCTTTCAGGGAAAACTCTGTTTCCCCTCTCTACCTTTATCTTAAGCCCATATCCTTCAAGAAGTCTTATGATAGCTTCGTTATCAAATGTATACAAGCTGCTGTATAGAAATTCCTTGTTGCTTATAATATTGTCAAAAAATTCGTCTATAGGAGCTGCATTAGTAATATTGCATCTTCCCTTGCCCGTTATAAACAGCTTTTTACCGAGCTGTTTGTTTTTTTCTATAAGGGTAACGTCGTGTCCCCTTCCGGCCGCTGTACCTGCTGCCATTATCCCAGCAGGGCCGCCTCCTATTATTCCAACTCTTATAGTCATTTGCCTTCCTCCCCTATTAGGAATAGTATAACAAAAAAAGAGAGATATATCTTATCATTTATGATAATATTAGATATGACTATTTACACTATTAATAAAGCCTGCACTAGTTAAATGTGCAGGCCAGGTTTTTATTACTATTGATTATTCTCATCGTATATGCTGTACTTCTTCCAGACACTCTCTAGTTCCTCGAAGTATGGGGTTATGTCCTCATCCTTCGTGCTGGCGACTGCAATTATAAAGGCGTTGATCAGACTCATAGGTGCTACAAGTGAGTCTACAAAAGACAGCATATCGCTTCTTGCAATAAGAGTCAGGTGTGCCTTCGAAGCTGCCGGTGAAATAAGACTGTCAGTAAAGCTTATTACCTTACATCCCTTCGTCATAGCATACTCCATAGCCTCAAGGGTCCTTTTTGAATACCTTGGGTACGTTATGCAGATTATAGCATCATCCTTGTCAACCTTTGCCAGCTGTTCAAAGATATCATTTGCTCCAGGCTCTACCAGCTTCACATTGTCAAATATGAAGTTAAGATAGAACGCAAGATAACCTGACAGGAATGACGAGCTTCTCAAGCCCATTATGTATATCTTACGGCTTGAAGCAACATATTCAACGGCTTTATGGAAGCTTGTAAAGTCTATATCAGATAGGGTTTTCTTAAGGTTTTCAATATCCTTCTCTATTACTCTTGAGATCGAGTTCTCATTTTTTGTGAACTCATCAGAAAGACTAAGCCTCTGGACAGTAGTCAGCTTGTTTCTGATTACCTCCTGCAGCTCCTTCTGAAGCTCCTTATAGCCCTCATAGCCTATTGCATTTGCAAATCTGACTACAGTTGATTCGCTTACGCCAAGTATTGAGCCTAAGGATGCAGCAGTCATAAAGGCAGCCTTGTCGTAGTGGTTGATCATATACTCTGCAATTATCTTTTGCCCCTTGCTGAGTCTAGAATAGCTGTCTTGTATTATTTTTATAACATTCTGACTACCTGTCATCATTAACTGCCCCTCTACTATACTAGATTATAACCCTCAACAAGAGCTTTCTTATTTAGTTCCTCAGTACCCTTTGGAACTCTTGAAAGTACAGCCTTCTCCAGTGATCCCTCAGATACCAGACCTGTTATTTTATTGATAGCTCCAAGCGCAACAATATTAGCCACCATAGGCTTGCCAAGCTTATCCTCAGCAGTTGAAAGGATAGGAATCCTGTATATCCTGATATCATCTCTCTCAGGCATTTCAACTGTACTGTCAATTACCAGAATACCCTCAGACTCCAAATTTTTTAAATATTTGTCGCAGGAAAGCTGAGTCAACGAAAGTAAAAAGTTGCATTCTTCAACCTTTGGGAAGGTTATCTCTGATTCACTGATTATTACCTCGGCTTTACTCGCTCCACCTCTGGCCTCTGGACCGTAGGACTGTGACTGCAAAGCATTCTTGCCGTCAAGGATTGCTGCCTCGGCTAAAATAATTCCCCCTGTAATAAGACCTTGTCCACCTGAGCCTGACAATCTCATTTCCCAACGCTTCATGCTAATCCACCTTCCTTACTCTTTCAATAAGTTTATCGTATTGCTCCGTATATTCTGGTCTCTCTGTATGATGGAGTTTTCCGACTACGAACTTTCCTTCCTTCTTCTCATCGGGCAGTTTATCCCATGCCGCCTTCATGATAGCGTGGTCCTTCAGATATTCGACCATATCTACAGCTGTCCCCTTCTTATTTTTTCTGCCATAATAGGTTGGACAGGTGGACATAGCCTCTACAAAGGAAAATCCTTTGTTCTGGATTGCTTCCTGAATGTTCTTCTCAAGAGCATTGGCTGCATATATAGTTCCCCTGGCTACATAGGATGCTCCTGCTGCCTGTGCCAGGTTACAAAGATCAAAGTTTGGATCTATATTCCCATATGGTGCTGTCGTACCCTTATCGCCTGTAGGTGTAGTCGGAGAGAATTGGCCTCCAGTCATCCCATAGGTATTGTTGTTGAAAACTATCGTAGTTATATCAATATTTCTTCTGCAGGCGTGGATAAGGTGGTTGCCTCCAATCGCTGATGAGTCGCCGTCGCCTGTTATTACTATTACATTCAGCTTTGGATTTGCAAGCTTGACACCGGTAGCAAACGCCAGTGCTCTTCCGTGAGTAGTGTGAAGAGTATTAAAATCCAAATATCCAGGAGCTCTGGAGGAGCATCCAATACCGGATACTATACATACGTCATCCTTCTTGAGTCCAAGAGCATCTATTGCTTTAACGATAGCCCTTGTAACGATACCATTGCCACAGCCCGGACACCAAATATGAGCTAGATTTTGAGTTCTGAAATATTCTTTTACCAGTTCACTAGGCATTTTGGTCCTCCTTTATAAACTCAACGATCTCCTCGGGAGTTATTATATCTCCGTTGAACTTACCGTATTTCTCGATCCTGCATTTCTTGCCTGCTATCCTGTCAACCTCAAGGAAGTACTGGCCAGCATTTAGCTCCACGACATATATGCATGAAAGCTTTTCACTAAGCTCTATCAATCTTTTCTCAGGTGAAGGCCATATCGTGACAGGTCTGAAAAGACCTACCTTGATACCCTGCTCCCTTAGCTCGTCTATTGCAGCCATTGACGATCTTGCTATAGCTCCGAAGGATACTATCCCAATTTCTGCATCCTCCATCATATACTCGTCATAGGTCACTATATCTTCAATATTATCCTCTATCTTATTCATAAGTCTATTTAGTAGCTTATCCGCGACCTGCTCGTTACCTGAAGGAAATCCTGTTTCATCGTGAACAAGTCCAGTTACGTGGAATCTGTAGCCTTCTCCGAAAGCAGCCATCTCAGGTACTATTCCACCCTCAGGTACATTATATGCCTTATATTCCTCAGGTCCGACTGACGGCTTCTTCCTGTCATAAATCTCTACCGGGTCTATTTCAGGAATCTCGATCTTTTCTCTCATGTGACCTATTATTTCATCTAGCAGTAATATTACCGGAGTTCTGTACTTTTCAGCAAGATTGAACGCTCTTATTGTAGTGTAGTAGATCTCCTTAACTGACGATGGATAAAGTGCAATTATTGGATGATCACCGTGAGTTCCCCACCTTGCCTGCATTATATCGCCCTGTGCTGGTGAAGTAGGCAACCCTGTGCTTGGTCCACTTCTTTGAACGTTTACTATTACAAGAGGTGTCTCTGTGATGATTCCATAGCCAATGTTTTCCTGTTTAAGACTGAATCCAGGTCCTGAGGTCGCAGTCATGGACTTGAGACCTGCCAGAGATCCTCCAAGAGCTGCAGCGATCCCTCCTATTTCATCCTCCATCTGTATAAACTTGCCGCCTACCTTAGGCAGTGCCTCAGCAGAAAGCTCAGCAATCTCCGTGGAAGGAGTAATGGGATATCCTGCATAAAATCTCATACCTGCCTTAAGTGCTCCGGCAACACAAGCTTCATTTCCCTGCATCAATTTGATCGCCATAGCTATTTACCTCCCAAATAAATCGCATAGTCAGGGCATCTCAGTTCACACTGACCGCACTGTATGCAAGCATCGATATTCTTTATTTCTACCTTACCATTTTCTATCGCAAGAACGCTTTTCGGGCAGAATGCGACACAAATTCCGCAGCCCTTGCACCATTCCTTATCAACGGTCACTATTTTATCCTTTTTTTCTGGCATGGTTTTCCCTCCCACAGAATACTCATTTCTCTCTAACCTAATGATATCAAAGGGAGTCACTTTTTGCAAGATTTCTTTCATGTTTTTAAGGATTAAAATATTTTTGCAAGTAACCTTGCAAACGATAGAAAATAACAACATTTGAGCGGTTTTGTGTGATAAAAAAAAGACAAGAAGTCCATTTAATAATTAATAAGCCTCTTGTCTAATTGAGCTACAGTCCGAATAATTCTACGAACCAAAACCCTAAATTTCTAGTTTATTTCTTTCTTCCTGATTAATAATCCTAAACCTAATAAAACAATCCCTAAACCACTAAAAGCAATTGTATTTTCAGTAGCTGTTTTCGGTAGAGTAGCAAGAGGTATAGGTTCTTCCTCAACGATTATCTCAGGTTCTATCTCAGGTTCTATCTCAGGTACGACCTCTGGTATTGGTTCTTCCTCAATTATTTCTTCTGGTTCATCTGGTTCATCTGGTTCATCTGGTTCATCTGGTTCATCTGGTTCATCTGGTCTGTTTCGAACCGTTATAACTACATCTGATTCATTCGGTCCAATTATTACCTCAAAAGGAGTTCGAGTGATTATATACCCGGAAGGAGCTCTAGTTTCTACAACTTCGTATGCTCCAAAAGGTAATTCTCCTATAGATCCGAGTCCTTCTCTATCTGTAATAATCGTACCTACTTGCTCACCAAGATCGTTATAAACACTGAACCTTGCTCCAGAAAGTCTTCTGCCATTCTCTCTATCGATTTTTATTATTGTTATACTTCCTAACGGATCAGGCTCTTCTTCAGTTTTAACATTGGTTACTCTAATAGCTCCTGTCTCTTCACTGAAGTAGAATGTTCCACCTGCACCAGACTGTAGGATGTATCCTTCTCTTGCTTCCTCTTCTATTAGATAATATCCTGCTTCAAATTCTCCGTCAAACTCTGCAAATCCATCTGAATCAGTAGTCGCGCTATCAATAAATTCTCTATCCTCGCCTGATATACTATACAGATTAAATACGAAGCCCGATAAATCACCTGCGTCCTTATTCAATAAGTCTTCGTACATCAGCATCAATTCTACTATAGACTGGATATCAAATTCTTGGATGGACATTAATTGTGGTTGTGCAGGTTCTTCAACTATTGCAGGCTCTTCACCTTCTATAGGTTCTTCACCTTCTATAGGTTCTTCACCTTCTATAGGTTCTTCACCTTCTACAGGTTCTTCACCTTCTATAGGTTCTTCACCTTCTATAGGTTCTTCACCTTCTATAATCTCCTGTTGATCTATCAACGCAACACTCAAATCAGCAGTAAACAGTCGAACCGATAAAGCTGCTACCTGCATTACTTCTTTTGATCTGATTAAGGATGTCTCTTGAATTGAGAGACCGCTATACAACGATGTCATCCCAAGATCCTCTTCACCTTCTATAGGTTATTCACCTTCTACAGGCTCTTCACCTTCTACAGGCTCTTCACCCTCTACAGGCTCTTCACCCTCTACAGGCTCTTCACCTTCTACAGGTTCTTCACCTTCTATAGGTTCTTCACCTTCTATAGGTTCTTCACCTTCTATA
>DAIPJA010000050.1:5732-6761 GCA_036770525.1 Gudongella sp.
GTTCTTCACCTTCTATAGGTTCTTCACCTTCTATAGGTTCTTCACCTTCTATAGGCATCATAAATAGCTCAATAGGACCTGTTAATTCAGCTAATAGACTTCTTGCCTCATTGATTAATCCTAGACCAAATTCTTTTGCGTTTTCTCCTGAGAGGTTATTAACAACCTCTTCAGCTAAGTCAATTTGGTCTTCATCAACACCAGATTTCAATGTCAATGGTTCGGATAATGCACCACCCACAAACAAGTCATTCAAAGCTACAGCAGCAAGTTGTGCTTTCTCAATTTCATCTAAACCAAGTACTACAGTTTTGATGATTTGGATTTTACCCTTCCATGGCTCCGTGAATGCATTTGTTACGATCATCCCATTTGTTCTTGACTCATAACCTTCTGGAATATCTTCAGAATCTTCTTCAACTGTATAAACGAAGTAATCTCCAAATTCATCTGTCAATGGAAGTTCGAACCAAGTATAAGTGAATTCTGGAGCTATTCCTGATATTTCAGGGTCTAAATCCACTTTTTCTCTATCTACATTTTCACTTTCTCTATATAGATTAAGAGTTACTGCTATGTGGTCTTCTTCTGCTCCGCCTACCCAGATCTTTCTAGCTATAATGTTTGTTTCACCAGGATTGTAAGTGTTGGTTATTGTATAACCTCTTACAACCTTGCCATAATCAGTTACATTGTCTTCTGTTATGGTGTAGGTTATCAATTGACCTTGTCCGTTGTACTTCAGCTTGCCGGTAAAGGTGTGGTCTGTGTCGCCACTGCTTAGGGTTACTTCATCCACCTCTTGTCCGTCTGCCAATAGGTTGATCGTTACATCAGGTCTTGGACTTTCTCCGCCTACCCATACCTTCTCTACTGGTATATCTACTGTTGCTGTGCTTGTGTTTGTTACTTCATATCCTTCTATACTGCTTGAATATCCCAATACTGAATCTTCTGTTATGGTGTAGGTTATCAATTGACCTTGTCCGTTGTACTTCGGCTTGCCGGTAAAGGTGTGTTCTGTATCGC
>DAIPJA010000050.1:6861-11427 GCA_036770525.1 Gudongella sp.
CTGCCAGAAGATTGATGGTTACATCAGGTCTTGGACTTTCTCCGCCTACCCATACTTTTTCTACTGGAATATTTACTGTTGCTGTGCTTGTATTTGTTACTGTATAGCCTTTCACATCACTTGAGTACCCTGTTACAGGATCCTCTGTTATGGTGTAGGTTATTAATTGACCTTGTCCGTTGTACTTCGGCTTGCCGGTAAAGGTGTGTTCTGTATCGCCATCACTTAATGTGACTTCATCCACCTCTTGTCCGTCTGCCAGAAGATTGATGGTTACATCAGGTCTTGGACTTTCTCCGCCTACCCATACCTTCTCTACTGGTATATCTACTGTTGCTGTTAACTTATTTGTTATATCATATCCGTTATAAGTCTGCACATATTCGGAAATATCAGTCTCGATAATAGTGTACTCATACACACTACCATCTGCTGCATAATCTACAGGGTCATATTCTGGTAATCCTGAGATACTGTATGACCATTCCGGCCCTGATACATTAAATGGATTTGTAAACCCAGCTTCGGAATAAGGAACACCATCTCTAAAGAGTGTTATCTCTATATAATCTGGTCTTGTTTTATAAGCATCTTCATTGTCAATCCATGTCTTGGAACCTTCTATTGTTATAGTTGGAACCGGTCCCTTGACAGCTGGAATCGAGAAATCTCTGATAGTATCAGGTTCTACTTCCTTAGGTTGTAAAGTCGTTCTGTCATTGGTCAAATAATAAAAGTCGCCAATATAATCTGGGTCTCCAGTTGTTAGCCTGACCTTATACCTAACCTTTACCCATTCATCCGCACCTAGGTTTAGTCCAGACACCTCTATTTTATTTCCAGTATCAACAACTGCAACCGTTGAAAGCAAGCCATTCCCAATAATAGATCCATCAGATGCGGTAACGACGTAACTACCCTCGATTAGGTCTATCATATCTCCCATCGGGTCCACTATAATACCAGCTGAAATCGACTTTATAACCGTAGTTGATATCTGCTCAAGGATTTCTACTACGTCTGATACCTCTTCAGCATTCTTGAAGTATCCAGCTCCTGATGATATATTTGACATTATATTTTCCGCAGTCTGTCCACTAACAGTATATCCTCCATTAGATGAAAAGTACTGATCATCAAGCTCAATACCTATACTATAGATTTCATAATTTGCTTTGTGGAGTATTGCTTCAGATATAGTTGCGAATGCATGATCGTTTACAGTATAGCTACCTAGACTATATGGATCATGGGTAGAACCTTCCGCATTGTACAGCCTGTAATTTGTACCATTACCTTTTACAGTCCCATAGTTGAACCCCGTTGCCCTGATTGATGGAGCTCCATCCCCGTCATAGTTCGTGATCGTCCCTTCATTAGGTGCTGACGAACTGGCTAAATAACTTAATGTTGGTACGCCATCACTCAGTAATACAATTATCTTATTGTCAGCTGTGCTATCAGATAGCATATCTGCAGCTTCTTTAAGTCCTACCTGAGTAAGCGTTCCACCATTACTGTTGTTTACATCAGATCGGTTCGGCAGTTCAGATTTGATATCGTTAGCATTCGTTGTCAAGCCGTGGTAATAGCTGGAATTCAGAGAACTCCAATAGGTTACAAGTCCTATTCTGATGGCTCCGATAGGGTTGACCTCAGGATTCAACAATCCATCAACAAACAACTCAATTGCGTCGTTTGCTACAGCTTGTCTGTCATTTGACGTAAGCATGCTGTTGGAATTATCCAGTACTAGAACAATATCAGTAGTTTCAGTACTTTCAGTTTGCTTACCTTTTACTATCAGATTTATAAAGAACTCATCATCTTCCTCTGAGGGTTCAGCATATTTACTTATCCAGCCTTCATCAATCTCCTTTTCCATTGGGTTTGGATTTCTAATGTCTTCATTTGACTGTATGAATGGTTCAGGATAAGTTCCTAATCCATCTGTGCCAAGAGAAAAACTTCCCATTCCTATAACCATTGACATTACAGTCAAAAAAACAATCGACTTTTTACCATAAAGCTTCATAACATCACCTCTTTCGTTTTATGATCCATATGACAAGAATATCCAATCAGATAAATCCCTCCCTTCAAAAAATCAGGCTGCATTTAAATGCAGCCTGACAGTCATAGCCTATGCTTTAGACTCATAGCTTTGCGTCACTGGTTTTCACCAGTTTTGCTGAATACACTATTGTTTTATGTTTTTATGATACCCTTCGCAAATTTTTTTACAGTTATATATCAGTTTTATTTCAATTTTATTCTAATAACAACTTGATTACAAAATAGGACAAGATTGTTAGTCTTGTCCTTTACCTATATTGGATGAGTCTTTTCCTCCTGATTCAAAAGGTCAGTTTCTATCTTGTACTTTTCAGCAAGTCTTTGCTTGAAGAATGGTATTGCGACCTGAGGGAAAAGAGCATAGGTCAGTACGTCTTCATCCTGTTCAAGGTATTCCTTGATCTCATTCCTGTAATTCTCAAGCTGAGGCTCCAACAGGTCAGCTGGTCTTCCTTCGAAAACCTCCTCGTCACCGATTATCTTCTTTCTGATCTCATCGGATATTGGAGCCGCAGGCTTGCCATACAATCCCTTGACGTAATTTTTAGATTCGGTGGGCACCATCTTGTATCTTTCGCCCAGTATAACGTTAAAAACCGCTGTAGTACCTACCATCTGGCTCATAGGTGTTACCAATGGCGGGAATCCAAAATCCTCTCTTACCCTTGGGATTTCTTTTAGTACCTCGTTATACATATGCTCCTTGCCCTGTGATTTAAGCTGTGAAACCAAATTTGAAAGCATCCCTCCCGGTACCTGGTACTTAAGGGTATTGACGTCGACATTCAGCATCTTGACATCCAAAAGACCTTGTGCAAGATATTTGTCTCTTAGCTCCCTGAAGTAGTCTGATATCTCCAGTAGAAGATCCAGGTCCATATCAGGTGCATACTCAGTTCCCTGTAGAGAAACTATCATAGGCTCCGTCGCTGGCTGGCTTGTTCCGTTCCCAAGCGGCGATATTGCAGTGTCGACTATGTCAGCCCCGGCTTCGATTGCCTTCATATAGGTCTGATTGGCTACACCACTTGTAAAGTGGGAATGGATCTCAAGAGGCAGATCGACAGCAGCCTTTATAGACTTGGTAAGCTCGTAAGCCGGATAAGGTAATAAAATTCCTGACATATCCTTGATACAGATCGAATCGACTCCCATATCAGCAAGATCCTTTGCCAAATGCACGTAGTATTCGTTGTTATGCACAGGGCTTACAGTGTAGGAAATAGCCCCCTGAGCATGTCCGCCGTATTTCTTGGTTGCCTTGATTGACGTTTCAAGATTTCTCAGGTCATTTAGAGCGTCAAATACCCTTACAATATCTATCCCATTTTCAATAGCCTTCTTAACGAATTCCTCAACAACATCATCAGGATAGTGCTTGTAGCCTAAAAGATTCTGACCTCTTAAAAGCATCTGAAGTTTTGTATTTTTGAAAGCCTTTCTAAGCTGTCTAAGTCTATCCCAGGGATCTTCATTAAGGAACCTTAGGCAGGAGTCAAAGGTAGCCCCGCCCCATACCTCAAGTGCATGGTAACCAACCCTATCCAGCTTTTCAGCGATCGGGATCATATCCTTAGTGCTCATACGCGTTGCAATCAAGGACTGATGAGCATCCCTGAAAGCAGTTTCCATTATTTTTACCTTTGTCATTACGCCACTCCCCTCATTTCTACGCCAATAACTACTGGCGGATCGTTTTTTTGGTTAAGAAATTCAAATCTAAAAGCATTGTATTTGATCTGGTCAAGCTGTGAAACAAACTCCATTACTGCCTCGTACTCCTCTTCGCCACCCTTGTGGCTGCGATAGCAGGTAATTGCCATCAAACCTGCTGGCGTTAATAGAGTCAGAGCTTGTTTAAGACTTTCCAGCGTTGTTTCCTTTGTTGTCGAAAGTTCTTTATCTCCTCCGGGGAGGTAGCCTAGATTGTAGATAATAAAATCTGCATCTCCACTGACATGCTCCAATATCCTTTCATGTCCATCGTTTATAAGTATGACCCTGTCGAGGAGACCCTTGGCACTAAGCCTGAATCGAGTGGTCTCGATTGCCTGCTGCTGAATGTCGAAGGCATAAACCTTTCCTGTTGACCCAACTGCTGTCGCCAGTATCTCAGTGTCATTCCCATTGCCTGCCGTAGCATCTATACACACGTTCCCTGTTTTAACGTAGCTTTTTATTATAAGCTCAGTAAACTGGACGGCATTATTGAGCTTGTTATTCCTCATGAGCTTCACCTCCACAGCAGCTGCAGCCGCTGTCGAAGAGCTTTTTAAGATCAAGGAAATAACCTTCTGATCTTTCCACAAAGCCAATTTTATCCAATAGTGCTGACTTAGTGTCACAATATATAAAATCTATGTTATTGAGTTCAAGCTTGTTAAACAGTGATCTAAGGATCGCTTCCTCCATGCCCTGCCCAGATTGATCCTCCACTATATGGTTGACCCCGAGGAACACCCTGTCATTTTTGAGGTATGCCTCGGCTAT
>DAIPJA010000051.1:0-11350 GCA_036770525.1 Gudongella sp.
AAAAATCCCGATCCCTCCAGCTCTTTCACAGCATCTTCATTCTCAACGTATATCTTTTTATCCTTTGGGATCATATCCTTTGCAGCAGGATCAAAATGGTCAAGATGCATATGTGTTATCACAACGGCATCGACATCTACTATCTCCTCTGCAGATATGGGCAGGTCAACTATGGGGTTTTTCATATCCTTTCTCAAGGAGTCTCCAAACGCTCTGAAGGATCCCTTGGCTCCAAGTACAGGATCAATTAGAAACCTCTTCCCTGCATACTCAACTAAGGTAGTAGCATTTCTGATGAGTCTTATCTTCATTTACTCGTCTCTCCTTTCAAAAATATATGCAAATGGTTTTAGAATGGCTGTTTAGAGGTATTAGGTAAGTAGGTGATTTTGATGAAAGGCTTTCTTGGAAAAATAAAAAACAAAATTTTAGTTGTCTTCATAGACCAGCTGCTATATAGGTTTGCCAAGCACAATGTGGTATGGTCAGGGGCTTCACTTACTTATTTTCTTATTTTATCCCTTTTCCCTTTCCTCATAGTGCTTCTGAATATACTGAGTTACACATCCCTGGTACGAGAGAGAGCTGTACTTGATATGCTGCAATTCCTGCCTCTTGATATCCAGTCAATAATAGAGGGTTTTCTGAATGACCTGTCAAACTCAAGCAGCCAGGGACTGTTGTCCGTTGCAGCCTTTGTTGGTCTCTGGACAGCTTCCTCAGGAGTCAAAGCTATAATAAAGGCAATAAATCTAGCCTATGACTATGCTGAAAACAGGCACTTCCTGAAGCTAAGAGGGCTCTCAGTACTTTTTACAATTGCACTGTTACTCATGATCACACTGGTTATGATATCTTTGATATTAGGTCCGGTTTTAGGAAGGATGCTATTTGAAAGATTTGGGTATGGGGATTCCTTCACATCCCTCTGGAATTACCTTAGATATATCATACCGCTGGCCTACATGATACTAATTTTTGCACTTCTTTATAAGTTTAGCCCAAATATAGGGAAAAATTTAAGGATACCAATAAGAGAAGTGCTCCCAGGAGCTGTGTTTACAACAATTGCATGGGTGTCGCTCTCACTTCTTCTATCATACTACGTTTCAAATTTTGGTAAATATGCCATTACCTATGGAAGCCTTGGAGGAGTAATCGTCCTCCTGATCTGGATGTACTACAGCAGCATAGTAATAGTACTTGGCGGTGAGATTAATGCAACTCTTGAGGATATGAGGAAAAATGGACTTAAGGTCAATCCTGACAAGAGTGCTTTTTATAAGAGCTAGCAGCCTTACCCATTCATAGTTGCGAAGACCAGTCCTGTTACTTCCTTTGCACCAGCTTTCTTTAGCTGACTTGCACATGACTTCAGAGTATTTCCTGTTGTATAAATATCGTCGATCAGAAGTATCCTTTTCCCAAGCATGCTGGCTCCATTTCTTATGGAAAAGGAGCATTTAAGGTTTTCCTCTCTCTGGTATTTGGTAAGCCTGTTCTGTTCCTTGGTCCATGAAGACTTCACAAGGCTTTTCTTATCGACCGGTATGCCCGTCCGTCTCGAAATCTCCTCTGCCAGGAGCTGTGACTGATTGTATCCTCTTATTGCCTCTTTTCTCCAGTGTATTGGCACCGGGACGATAAGATCAAAGTCTGTTAACGACTCCTCGATAATCGTCAGATACATCATATGACCAATCGGTTCATATAGATAGCTTTTGTCATTAAATTTGAACTGGTGCACCAGCTCCCTTGCGAAGCTATTGTAGAAAACAGAGGCGTATACCCTTTCTATCGACTCATCTCTTAATAAAAATCCTCTGTGCATAGGCTCATAATTATCCCTGCAATCCCTGCAAAGTCTCCCTTCCAGATAGGGTGTTTCATCCTTACAAAAATAGCAAAAGTTTTCGGTAGGAAAAAGAAGCTTAAACAGCATTACATACTCTCCCCTCAGTCACTTATTATGAAATGAAAATAATCTCTCAGCTTTGTATTCAGAGAGGAATACCTCTTTGCGATTTGATTATTGCGTATCATCATATGCATATATTTTTTATCTCCTACAAGGATAACAAGGTCCCTCGCTCTGGTAACAGCTGTGTAGAGTAGATTCCTTGTAAGAAGCATAGGAGGCCCGCTGTAAACAGGGATTATCACTGCCGGGAACTCACTTCCCTGAGATTTGTGGATGGTAGTTGCATAGGCAAGCTTAAGGTCGTCCATCTGTCTCATCTCATACTCGACCTCTCGGTCATCATCAAACAAAACCGTAACGATACCCTCTTCCTCGTCTATTGATTTTATGAATCCAAAATCACCGTTGAATATTCCTTCTCCCTCTTCATAGGGCCTTCCATCCACATCTACGGTCCACAATGCCTGATAGTTGTTTCTAATCTGCATAACCTTATCTCCAACTCTGTATATCTCATCTCCAATAAGCTTTTCAGCTTTATTTTTTGCAGGTGGATTCAACGCCTTCTGAAGTGCTTTGTTCAGTGCGGCTACTCCAGCATCTCCTTTTCTCATTGGAGTCAGTACCTGTATATCCTTTATCGGGTCATAGCCGTAAAAGGAGGGCAGCCTTGTGGCAGTGAGCTCTTCGATCTCCTCCCTTATCTCCTGACCTGTGGACTTATGGATATAGAAAAAATCCTTACCCTTTTCATTAAGCCTTGGCGGCTCTCCCTTGTTTATCAAGTGTGCATTTACAATTATCATACTTTCCGATTCCTGGCGAAATATCTCATCGAGTCTTACTACCCGCACTACACCGGAATCTATTATGTCCCTCAATACATTTCCCGCTCCAACTGAAGGCAGCTGGTCCACATCCCCTACCATTATAAGTCTTGTCCCGGGCTTTATAGCCTTAACAAGATTATTCATTAGGAGTATATCCACCATAGACATCTCATCCACAATGATTGCATCGGCGTCTATAGGGCTTTCTTCATTCTTGCTGAATTGAAGGTTCTCATTCATATAGCTTATCTCAAGAAGTCTATGCAGGGTTTTTGCCTCCATCCCAGTAGCTTCGGTCATCCTTTTTGCGGCACGCCCAGTTGGAGCTGCCAGTACCACCCGTTTGCTTTCTTTTTCCAGAAGATCGATTATCGCAGTGATTATAGTCGTCTTCCCGGTACCCGGTCCGCCGGTTATTACTATAGCACCATTCTCAATTGCGCCCTTGATAGCAAGCTTCTGTTTATCTCCAAATGGGAATCCTTGCTTCCTTTCAAGCCGCTCGATCCATTGATCGATATCTTCCAGGATATCCTCCCTTTGGACTAAACTAAGCTCAGCCAATGCCTTGGCAACATTATTCTCAGCTGTATGGTACGGCATATAGTATATTCTTGTTTCCTCTCCTGATGGAGTGCTATGGAAGCTCTGTCTAAGCAGTAGTGTAGTTAAAGCTCCTTCAAGACCCTCTTCACCAATCTGAAGCAGCTGCATGGTCTTTTTCATTAGCTCATCCTTGGGAAGGTAGCAGTGCCCCTCTCCTGCAGCACTCATCATGACGAACTTGAGGCCCGCCTCAAGTCTGTAGGGGGAGCTTTTATCCATTCCAAGCCTTGATGCGATCTCATCAGCAGTCTTAAAGCCCATGCCTGATATATCCTCAGCAAGCCTGTAGGGATTCTCTCTCACTACATTTACAGCATCTTTCCCGTACTGCTTATATATCTTCATGCTTTGATTTATGCTTAAGCTATAATTCTGGAGTGCAACCATCACATCCCGCATTTCCCTCTGATCGTCGTAGGATTCCATTATCCTTCTTAGCTTCTTTTCACCGATCCCTTCAATCTCAAGAAGCCTCTGTGGATTATACTGGATTATGTCAAGAGCCTCAGGTCCGAAGTGCTCAACTATCTTCTTTGCTGTCTTTGGACCTATGTGAGGTATTAGCCCGGAGCTAAGATAGTTTTCTATTCCCTTTGTTGTAGTGGGCATAATGGATTTTAATGAATCAAACATGAACTGCTCTCCGAAGCGGCTGTGGTAGCCCCACTCTCCTTCGAGTGCCACTGCCTCGTCCTTGTGCAGAAAAGGTGCTATGCCGACGATTGTAATGCTTCCATCAGATGTATAAAGCTTGCCGACTGTGTATCCGTTTGATTCATTTCTGAATATTATATCCTCGACTATTCCCTGAATCTCCATATCCCCACCTCCTTTGCTATAGGAAGATTATAACATAAAAATGCCTGTATCTGACATTCTAAATAAGCCAGATACAGGCATTTCATACTATTTTATGGCTTTTTTCAAAGCTTCTGCCTTGTCGGTTTTCTCCCAAGTCAGATCCACATCTGTACGTCCGAAGTGACCGTAGGCTGCTATTTTTCTGTAGATCGGCCTTCTCAGGTCAAGATCTCTGATTATTGCTGCCGGTCTAAGATCGAAGTTTTTCTCAACAAGCTTTCTTATCTCTTCATAGCTGATTTTTCCTGTTCCAAAGGTCTCCACATTCACTGAAAGCGGATGGGCTACACCTATGGCATAAGCAAGTCCTACCTCGCACTTGTCTGCAAGTCCTGCTGCAACTATATTTTTGGCAACATACCTTGCAGCGTAAGCCGCTGATCTGTCCACCTTTGTGGGGTCCTTCCCTGAAAAAGCACCGCCTCCATGTCTGCCATAGCCGCCATAGGTGTCAACTATGATCTTTCTACCTGTAAGTCCCGCATCTCCCATCGGTCCACCGATTACAAACCGGCCTGTTGGGTTTACATAGAACTTGGTGTTCTCGTCTATCATGTGAGCAGGTATTATTGCCTTGATTACCTCCTCAATGATTTCCGCCTTAAGCTGTACAAGATCGATGACAGGACTATGTTGTGTCGATACGACAACATTCTCTATTCTCACCGGGGTATTGTCATGATACTCGACTGTGACCTGAGTTTTGCCATCAGGTCTAAGGTACTCCAGAGTTCCATTTTTTCTAACCTCTGCAAGTCTTCTTGCAAGCTTGTGAGCAAGAGATATTGGGAGAGGCATAAGCTCTTCTGTTTCATTGCAGGCAAAGCCAAACATCATGCCCTGGTCTCCTGCCCCTATCTTGTCCAGCTCGTCCTCTGAAAGCTCCTTTTGCTCGAGAGCCTTGTCAACTCCCAGGGCAATATCAGGTGACTGCTCGTTAATTGAGGTCAATACCGCACAGGTGTCTGAATCAAAGCCGTACTTAGCTCTTACATAACCAATTTCTTCTACTGTCTTTCTTGCAATCTTAGGTATGTCCACGTAGCACTTTGTCGTTATTTCTCCAGCCACCATAATCATGCCTGTGGTAACCATTGTTTCACATGCAACTCTTGCCTCAGGGTCCTGCTCAAGTATCGCATCAAGGATAGAATCAGAAATCTGATCGCAGATCTTGTCTGGATGACCTTCAGTAACGGACTCTGATGTAAATAACCATTTCTTCATTTGTTTCCTCCTCTTTCTTAAATAATAAAAAAACCCTCCCAAAAGGAACGGTGTAAGTTTTCACTACACCTCATCTTTCAGAATCTTCATTCTGTAGGAATTAGCACCTGTATTACCAGGTTGCCGGGTTTCATCGGGCCTATCCCTCCACCTCTCTTGATAAGGTAATCAAGATATTTAATTTTCACTGAGTGATATGCTATCACAACGAGTATGAGTAGTCAATAAAAATTGTATAGATTTTTATTGATATAATGAAAATTCGTTTATAAAAAGCACTTGCTTTTTTTCATGACTCAGCTTATAATTAAATAGTTGACACAAAATGTCGGGGTGTAGCGCAGTTTGGTAGCGCACGTGGTTTGGGACCATGGGGCCGGGGGTTCAAATCCTCTCACCCCGACCAATAGGAAATGCAGTGATCATCGCGATCACTGTGTTTTTTCTTTTTTGTGGGTATAAACTAAAAGATAGAGTGCAATAATGGGGATTTCAGGTATTATCTTAATTAAATTGGGTAATATTGCTGATAGGAACATAATATATAAAGGAGGATTTATAAATGAGTAAGTACCTAATACTGTATAGACACGGAATTGCAGAAGACAAAGAAACTGCTGAAGAAGACGACCTGAGGTCACTATCAGCACGTGGCAAGAACCTGCTAAAGAAGAGCGTCTCAGGTTTCAAAACCATGATAGGCAGTTATGATAACATGAGGATTTTTTCAAGCCCTACCCTTAGAGCAAAGGAAACAGCTGAAATGCTCGCAGTCGAGTTGGAAATTGATGAGCCAACGTACCGTGAGTTCCTTGGAACAGGAAGTGGGGTCAGCAAGCTTAGGGGGCTGTTAAAGGAAATTGAGCCCGGAGAGGCTGCAATAGTCGTTGGGCAGCAGCCATACCTTTCACTTTGGAGCCAGGAGATATCTGGAACCTTCCTGCGTTTTAAGAAGGGAACTGCAGCATGCTTCAAGTTCCCTGATGAGGAAATGGGCGAGACAAAAGCAGAACTTTTATGGTATCTTCAAACCCGTGAATTTGTAAAGATAAACGATAAGTAATATTAGAATAAAGTTTATGCAGCACTCCTTAGGAATGCTGCATTTTTTATTTACCTCTTTTAATACTGATCCCAAATCCTAATAACACAATACTGAGAGCATAATATATACCGGCTGGTATTAATCCAGTCCTTGGAAGTATTGGGATCATAAGAGGTATCTCTTCCTCTGCTGCAATGACCTCAGGCTGAACTATTTCCGGAGACGTAAGAGGAATATCCTCTTCCTTTGCGGTCGTTTCTTTTTCTTTTTCTGGCCGATCTGGTTCATCAATATCTTCAGGTGGATCATTAGGCCTTTGCTCAGCGATGAATATCCATCTTACCTCCACAAACTTACCTTGGAACTCATTACCTGTCTCTGGTCCCGGAAGGTAAACAACAACATTCAATTCCTTGTCATCACCTGGTTTCAATGTGCCTAATGGAAAATTAGATCGTGCGAAATCAGCCATTGGACCTTTATATATTTCATCACCATCGTAATTGATGGTCAATACCAATTGGTTAAATAAATCTGCCTCACCGGCTTCAGGCTCTAGACTTACTCTTTCTGTACGCATATATAGTGCAAACTTATATTCCAGCTTATTGCTTATTTCAACCTTAGCCTCATTGACATCACCAGGATTCATATTTGTAAGATTGAATAGACTTGTACCGCTTGGATCTACTACAAGACCAATATTATTTCCTATAACCCTTAGATTATCAGCATAGGAGGGATTGATTCCAAAGCTAGTCATAACACCCATGACCAATGTAAAAACACTTAGCAAAATCATAACCTTTGATAAAATTGTTTTCATCTTTATCCCTCCCCTGAATGGTGTCTAGATATGTAAACACATAAAGGCGGTCCAGCCACCTTCATATGTTTTATTAAGAATCCTAAGCAGCCTATTCTATTACTTTTTCCTCAATAAGATCCCCTATTTCCACTGCATTTTCTTCACCGATTGGAGCGCTTTCTGCTTCAATCAAAGCTGTTATTTCAGCATCTGTATATTTTGCAGCGTCTACGACTTCTCCCTCTGCTTCACCTTCAACTGCTAGTAAGCCTTCTACTCCACCCCACCAGTTGACTATAACTCCCCAACCATTATGCCAAGGAGCTTGATGGGTTGCTTGGATTGCCTCAGCCATTACGTTGATAGTAAATTTCTTACCTTGATAAGTATTGTCCATCAGTGGTCCACTGAAGCAAATCTTATCGAAGGCAAACAGACCGGCAGTGCTTTGTCCAGGATTCAAGACCTTCTTATAAACATAGTATCCATCTTTTTCGAACCAATTGGAATCAATTGACGAAGTTACAGGGGCAAGACTTAAGCCACCCTCAAATGCCATGTCTTTCTTGATTCTTACAACTGCTTTCTTGGTTCCTTCATTTCTTACAAAAACTTCCTTGTAGTAGCAGTCACCTGGGTTAACATTTTTGGCATCGAACTCACAGAATCTGTCTATTAAAGTAATTTTTAATGTCCCTGCTTGGAATCTATTTACCTTAGTTGGTGTACTTGCTGTAAACCAAGCAAATGTTCCTCCCCCAATAAGTAATACTACTAACAATAATGCTGTTGCTAACATCATGTTCCGCTTTTTCACTTTTTTCTCCTCCTTCTAGGTCGGATTTTGGTTACCGCAGCCAGGCTGCCATGACATTGAGGCCCTCTAGCTTTGCGTCCTTAGCTTTCGCCAAGTTTGCCGAACTGACTTATATCAATGGAATCCCTCTCAGGACTGGATCAAAAAGGTAAGCTATCAATGCTCCATACTTCTCTCCAGGCCTCTTCTGCAGTTTGGACTCCTTCAGCTACTACTTTGAGTGTAAAAGCTGTGCCTTCATATTCGGATGTCAATTCAGTAAAATCAACACTTCTGATCAGATAATCCGTCTGTTCATCCACTGGTAGTGATTCTTTGAAGTAATAATATCCACCTTCTTCTATCCAGCTATTGTCGTTTATGTCGATTTCTACATTTGATACTGATAAGCTTTGATCACTCCACTGGGGTATTAGTCTTACTCTTACATAGCATTCACTAGTACCACTATTCTGGACCCATATCTCATCCAGTCCATTTTCAATAACATCCACTTCAACAATTCCCATCATAATATCATTCGAGGATTCATCAGGGCTGGATGTAAACCAAGAGAAGGTTCCACCAGCTACCATCAATGAAATCAACAGTATTGCTGAGAAAGCTATCATCCTTCCTTTCATATACATCCATCCTTTCCTTAAGCTTCCTTTGTCTTCCTTTTAAATAGAAGTGGAGCAATGAAAACTATTATACTCGTAGATACAATAAATATGATCCCTTGAATGCTGCTCAAGAATCTAAAAGCGTAGCCCAAATGTGGTATAGAAAAAGTTACTATTCCTATTACGTTTTCTCTTTCAACAGGTATAGCATCCTCAACATTGTTTGCATCTCCTTGAGTTATAAAGTACTCATTATTGGGACCAATATCTATGACTCTATGGGTAACTCTTGTTTTTGAACCTGTTCCATAATAAGTCAGAATGTCACCCATAAGTATCTCGTCCGGTGTCCTCTCGTTAACAATAATGAGCGAATTGACTTTGAGTGTTGGCTCCATACTCCCACCATCAACTACATAGAGTCTATTTCCAAATAATGAAGGTTCCATACCTGTAAACCTTGATTGAGCTGCTAGAAATATAAGGAACATCATGACTATCATAAATATCCAGAATAGTATATTCGCTAAGAGCTTGGTTATATTTCTGTTGATATTTAGCATCATTGCAGCACCTCCGGATCCTCCTGTGGAACCAAGGCTTCAGGCTCCTTAGGTGGTGCGATGTCTTCTGTTATTGGTTCTTCTGTTATTGGTTCTTCTGTTATTGGTTCTTCTGTTATTGGTGGTACATCTTCAGCAGGTTGAATATCGACAGGTACAACAAACTCTGGAACAACAATGATTGGTTCGGGTATGATAATAATAGGCTCAAGTTCTATGCTTACACTATCTGTTCTATTTTCTGAGCTAGTATATCTTACCTCCTCCACCACTACATCCCTAGACGATATTCTGTCACCACTTACTGTTACAGTATTTGAGCTTGTAAACCAGGCTTCAGTTATAGCACTACATTCCACTCTCAAATCTTTATCCAGCTCACCAAGTGTTAGCTCTACTCTATCGCTTGATCTACTTGTTTCATAATACAAAGGGGCTATTGTTGCTACTCTGTAATCACCAATGAAAAGATCTTCTATTGTCCCCGACTCTCCTGGCATTAGTGACATCGAGTATCTTGATCCCATTGGTCCATCAATGATGAAGTCAAATTCTTCATTGCTTCCTTCGAGCTCATCAGAGTCATTTATGATTGTTATCGACCCCTTAGGTATTTTTACATCTACACTAAAGTTTACATGTAGGCTTATATGTTCATCTTCAAAGTCAGCAGCTATATCTATTGAATTGGTAATGATCTCATCTCTGTTGTAGTCATCTATTCTGTATTCCCTCTCCAGAGTAATGCTTTCACCTGGCTGCAGTGAGCCTACACTATCGTTTAAGCCCAAATCATCCCGAACATCGATTCCACTTAATACCTCAGTTCCATCATTTGACAAGTAGACCTCGTATCTCAATACATCACCATTAGTCCAGGATTCATCAAGGGGCTCTGCTTCTGCATATAATCCGAGATTTCTGTATATAATTATAGGCTCAGGAATAATATACTCTACCTCTGGAAGCAACTCTGGCTCCGGTGGAAGTTCTGGTTCTAATGGAAGCTCTGACTCAGGTGGAAGCTCAGGCTCTGGTGGAAGCTCTGGCTCAGGTGGAAGTTCAGGTTCTGGCGGAAGCTCAGATTCTGGCGGAAGCTCTGGCTGCAGTTCTTCAACCATAATTATTTCTGGTTCACCCGGTTCTTCGCCATATACGACGAATCCTTGGGAAAGTGCCATTGCAAAACCAAGAATAAGGCTCATTATTAAATTTTTGGATCTCATCATATGAACCACCTCTCAAAAATCAACCTGTAACCATTTTGTAATCCCTTCTTCCAGTTAATTTATACCTAAAGGTGCTTCAATTGGGATTCAAATGGATTACAAAGCAATTTCAGAACCAGAATCAAATGGAAAATCCCCCGGATGTTTTATCCGGGGGATTTTCAGATTGTACTTATTAAATTTTCCTAAATGCAATATTCAGATCTAGGTTATTCCCATTTGCAGCTTTTTTAAAAGCATTTCTTATCCTGACTATTACAATGTCTATTTCACTCTCTGAAAGGCTGTGGAAAAGCACCAGAAGCTGTTTATCATTCCATTGTGATAGAACATCCCCTTTTCTTAAATCCCTCCTCATACAGCCTTGAAGTGATTGCATCCCTATTTTATATCATCATTATGATTGTTTTGTAGTCCGCACTTTCTTAAAGTTAGTACGCCAAGGTATGCATCGTTGTGAGTTCTCTCTTTAAGTCTTGCTTCGAAGGAACATAGAGAGAGGAAGTCACTCTTCTCACAAACCAACATCCCATCTTCACTGGACTCTGCTGTATCAAAATCAAGACAGTCACAGTCCACCAGTTCTTCACCTGAATGATTGCACTTAATTCTCCTGTAGACTTCCTTCATGCTGTTGCTCGGTGATTCACCAAGCTCTCTGTAAATCTTACCTGTGCAATAGCCATAGTGTTCCAGGGCATACTCCCATTGACCCAGCTTTGTAAGTGCCTCCATATAAGCTATATGGAAAGTTTCCTCATATGGCTTATAGAACATAGCTTCCTCACTAACCGCTAGGACATCTAAATATTTTCCTTCCCCTTTCAGGTACTGCAGA
>DAIPJA010000052.1:0-11262 GCA_036770525.1 Gudongella sp.
TGCAGCTGCAAAATAGTTTGTATCATCATACTCTATGCTTTCTGATATCCCATTCCCCAGCTTTTCAATAAAACTGACTGCAATATTTATCGCCTCGTCCTTTGTCACTTTAGGCAGTCTTTGCACCTCAGGTGCCTTAGGATCATATGTGCTGTAAGAGGTTACGAGGCCGTTACTGTCTATGGTCACGCTTATATCGTTAAGTTTTCGGGATGAGTCTCTCCAATTAAAGTAGTAATAAGTTCTTCCTCCATAGGAGCTGATACTTGAATTGAAGGTGTCGTAGTCATCCGGGATCTCAAAAATTTGTTTTGCTCTTAAAGCCAGTTCTTCCAAATTGTACTCATGCTCCTCTCCGTAAACAACAAATGGTATCATCACTCCCGCAAGCAGCGATAATACCACCAGAATAGCAATTCTCTTGTTCATGCTACTTACCTCCTAAACGATCCTTTTTATCGAAACCACTCTGTTTCTGTCAACGTAAAACTCGTCAGACAAACCATTGACCAGAACCAAACCTCTGCCCCAGGATTTCAGATCGGAGGGATTGTATTCCTTCAGATTATAATTGATGCCTCTTCCCTCATCCTCTACCTCTATCATAAGCTTGTCTTCGCTCATTCTAAGGGTGAGGCTGACTGTCTTGGAGGACATACATTCGTTTCCATGAAGTGCTCCATTGACAATCAATTCGTTGAGAATTACCCTGATGTCAAACATCAGGTCCCGATCACTTATTATTCCGTTTAGTATTTGTACTGTCTTGTCTATAAAGGATTTTATGGTATCCAGATCGCTGCAGACAGATCCTTTATAAATATAATTCATCGCTATCACACCCGTCATGTTCTATTCTTAGGTATTTTACCCACTTTGAAACATATTAATCTATGTTATTTTAGGGGCTCCCAAATTCATAGTTTATTTTCTGATAATATATGGTATAATTAGGTAACTCAATAAAATATCAAGCGAAAGGAGATTTTAATATGGACAAATGGGTTTGTGGACCATGCGGTTATGTTTATGATCCAGCTGAGGGAGATCCAGATGGAGGCATCGCTCCTGGAACTGCTTTCGAAGATCTGCCAGAGGATTGGGTTTGCCCAGTTTGCGGCGCAACTAAGGATATGTTTGAAAAAGAATAATAGTAATGTACTTAAAAAAGACCAGTGGAATCACTGGTCTTTTTCCTGCTCATATACTGGCAGCTGAAGATATTCCTCAAGCAGCTCCCAAAGCTTGTCCACATTGATTTTTTTTGATGAAGAAAATGGTATTATCTGAACTTCTCCAGACTTTACCTCCAAGGCTTCCCTAATTATCTTAAGATGCCTTTCCCATTGTCCTCTGGCTATTTTATCCGCCTTTGTGGCTACAACTACAGGCTGGATGTTATATGCCCTGATCCAATTGAACATATCTATATCCTGAGGAGTCGGCTTATGCCTTATATCCAGGATCAGTGAAATGGCCTTTAGATTTGGTCTGTTCCTTAGATATTTCTCAATGATCTCTCCCCATTTTTTCCTTTCAGTTTTGGATACCTGGGCATACCCATAGCCTGGAAGGTCTACAAATCTGAATTCTTCGTTGATAATATAGAAATTTATTGTTCTCGTCTTCCCCGGCTTCCCACTTGTTCTAGCCAGATTCGTCCTGTTCAGCATTGCATTTATGAATGATGATTTCCCAACATTCGATCTACCAGCGAAAGCTATTTCAGGCATCTCATCCTGTGGGTAGCCAGAAGGTGCAACTGCCATTGCCTGCAGATCAGACTTATTTATTTTCATCATCATCACCCTTGGCAACCAGCGCATGCAAAAGAACCTCATCCAGATTCTTCACAAGAACGAATTCCATTTTCTTTTTAATTTTATCAGGTATCTCCTCCAGATCCTTTTCATTCTCAAAGGGGATCAAGACCTTTTTAATACCCATTCTATGAGCTGCAAGCAGCTTTTCCTTAATACCGCCTACAGGCAGAACTCTCCCTCTAAGAGTTATCTCACCGGTCATGGCAACGTCCTTATACACTGGTGTATTGGAAAGCGCTGATATTAATGCAGTGGCGATGGTTATACCAGCAGATGGACCATCCTTGGGAATTGCTCCTTCAGGAACATGGATGTGGATATCCATATCCTTATGAAAATCCATAGGAACCTTAAGTCTTTCTGTATTTGCTCTGATAAAGCTTATCCCTGCCATGGCTGATTCCTTCATGACCTCTCCCAGCTTACCTGTAAGCTGGGTCTTACCTGTCCCCTGCATAGTAGTTACTTCAACGGAAAGAGTCTCCCCTCCCACTGCAGTCCATGCAAGACCATTGGCAACACCTATCTGATCTTTTTCCTCCACAGTGTCGTATCGATAACGACCTGCACCCAGATATCCGGAAAGATTTCCGGAATTAATCCTTACAAGCTTTTTATTTTTTTCCACTATTGCCTTTGCTGCCTTCCTGCAGATCCCGGCGAGATTTCGCTCCAGGTTTCTGACTCCTGCTTCCCTGGTATAATAGTTTATTACATCTCTTATAGCTCCCTCAGACATAGTCATTTGGGCTTCTTTTATACCATGCTCCTTCATTTGCTTAGGCAGCAGGTACCTTTTTGCTATTTCAAGCTTCTCTTCCTCAGTATAGCCACTGATTCGAATTACCTCCATCCTGTCCAATAGAGCCGGAGGGATGCTGGAGGTGGTGTTTGCCGTTGTTATAAAGAGAACCTTAGATAAGTCGAAGGGTGCGTCCAGAAAATGGTCAGTGAATGTGGTATTCTGCTCAGGATCCAAAACCTCTAAAAGTGCGCTGGCTGGGTCGCCTCTGAAGTCATTGGCAAGCTTATCTATCTCATCGAAAAGAAAAACCGGGTTTTTTGTTCCAGCCTTCTTTATAGAGCTTATTATCCTGCCCGGCATTGCTCCCACATATGTTCTCCTGTGTCCCCTTATCTCTGCCTCATCTCTGACTCCTCCCAGAGACATCCTTACAAAGTTCCTGTTCAATGAAGAGGCTATAGATTTTGCTATTGATGTCTTCCCTACTCCCGGTGGACCCACCAGACATAATATAGGTCCTTTTATGGAGGTTGAAAGTTTCCTAATTGCAATGAACTCAAGAATCCTCTCCTTAACGTCCTTCAGACCGTAATGGTCGGCATCAAGTATTTGTCTGGCCTTTTTAATATCGATTTTTTCCTTGGTTTCCTTGTCCCATGGAAGCTCAACAATCCAGTCCAGATAAGTCCTTATTACGCCTACCTCAGCTGAATGGGAAGGAGTTCGTGAAAGTCTTTCAACTTCCTTCATGGCCTTATCCTTGACTTCTTTTGGCATTTTTATTTTACTCAGCTTGGCTTCATAATCCTCGATTTCTCCTGAGAGATCATCGTCCTCTCCCAGTTCTTTTTGGATGGCCTTCAGCTGTTCCTTGAGGTAGTACTCTTTCTGGATCTTGTTGATCTGTTTTCTTACTCTTTGATTTATTTTATCCTCTATTCTTAAAAGCTCTATCTCCTCCTGGAGTATCTGGTGGAGAACCTCTAGTCTTTCATAGAGGTCGAAAGCCTCCAGTATCCTCTGGTCGTCCTCCTGCTTAAGAAATACGTAGGATGCTATTACATCTGCAAGTCTTCCTGGATCCTCAATATCGGAGATAGTAAAAAGCACCTCTGAGGATACCTTGGAGTTCAGGGAGATATATTCTTCAAGATCAACTATCACAAGCCTCATAGCTGCTTCTATATCCTGGCTTTTCTCGATCTCGTCTGGATTATAGCTGTATTCCTCAGCTTCAGCAAGGAAATAGGGTTCAGTCTGCACAACCTTTTTTACCTTACCTCTGTTCAAGCCCTCTACCAGCACCCTAATGCTTCCTCCGGGGAGCTTAAGCATCTGTTTGACTTTAGCGATCGTGCCTACGTGATAAAAGTCATCGGTTGTAGGCTCTTCAAGCTTTGGATTTATTTGTGTACAAAGTAGTATAAGGGAATCGTCCATCATGGACTTCTCCAGTGCCTGGACTGATTTCTCCCTCCCAACATCAAAATGTATCACCATGTGCGGAAAAATTGAAATGCCTCTTAATGGTATCAAGGGCAGTACTTTGTCTTCTATTACATAGGGGTTTTTCATAATATCCCTCCTTCATTGGAAAAATAAAGGCTCACTGTTGTGAGCCTTTAGGATGCGGATTCTTTATTGCCTTTTTTCCTGGCCCTACTTTTCTTTTCCTGGGATAATACCAAAGTAGGCTCTCCGTCATTCTCTATTGTTTCCTTAGTTATAACGCATTTTTCAACGTCTGCTCTATTAGGAATCTCATACATTATATCCAGCATTCTCTCCTCAATAATGCCCCTCAAGCCTCTTGCTCCGGTCTTTCTCTCGATTGCTTTCTTCGCAATCACTCTAAGAGCAGATTCCTCAAAGTCCAGTTCAACATCATCCATGGAGAAAAGCTCCTTGTACTGCTTTACAAGAGCATTCCTTGGCTCGGTCAATATTTTAACCAAAGCTTCCTCGTCAAGCTCCTCAAGTGTTACTACCACAGGAAGTCTTCCCACAAATTCAGGGATGAGACCATATTTTATAAGGTCTTCAGGCTGTATCTGCTTCAGAAGCTCGCCCATGTTTCTTCTCTGAGATTTAACGTCAGCACCAAAGCCCATAGACTTCTTGCCAACCCTTGACTGGATTATCTTGTCAAGTCCATCAAATGCTCCTCCGACTATAAACAGTATGTTCGTAGTATCTACCTGTATGAACTCCTGATGCGGGTGTTTCCTTCCTCCCTGAGGAGGTACATTGGCAACCGTGCCTTCAAGAATTTTCAACAATGCCTGCTGAACGCCCTCTCCGCTTACATCTCTTGTAATTGATGGATTCTCTGTCTTCCTTGCGATTTTATCTATCTCATCGATATAGACTATACCCTTTTCAGCCTTCTCAATATCATAGTCTGCTGCCTGGATCAGCTTCAGAATTATATTTTCGACATCCTCGCCTACATATCCAGCCTCAGTCAATGAGGTTGCGTCAGCTATTGCGAAGGGTACATTCAATATTTTAGCCAGCGTTTGCGCCAAAAGGGTTTTTCCAGAGCCTGTGGGCCCAATCATCATTATATTGCTCTTTTGGAGCTCTACGGGATCGTTCTTTGATGGCTTTCTGTGTATTCTCTTATAATGATTATACACTGCAACTGCCAGACCCTTTTTGGCTCTTTCCTGCTGAATAACATACTCATCCAGTGTTTCCCTTATTTCAGAGGGTTTTGGAACCTCCTCAAGCTCGAAATCATTCAAGTAATCAACGAATTCCTCCTCGATTATCTCCTGACACAGCTCGATGCATTCATTGCATATATACACATTTGGACCTGCAATGAGCCTCTTGACCTGATCCTGTGGCTTCCCACAGAATGAGCATCTCAATTGCTTGTCGTCATTTTTTGCCATGGACTCACCTCTTATTTCTTTCTCTCCATTATGGCATCGATAATTCCATATTCTACAGCCTCTGAAGCGCTCATGTAATAGTCCCTGTCTGTATCCTTGGCTATCCTCTCCAGTGGTTGACCTGTTCTCTCTGACAATATCCTGTTTATTCTCTCCCTGATCTCAATTATCTTTTCAGCCTGGATCCTTATATCTTCAGCCTGTCCCTGAGCTCCGCCAAGTGGCTGGTGGATCATGATATCTGAGTTCGGCAGCGCAAATCTCTTGCCTTTTGTCCCGGCTGCCAGAAGGAACGCTCCCATGGATGCGGCTCTTCCTACGCATATTGTTGCAACATCAGGCTTGATGTATTGGATCGTATCAAAAATTGCAAAACCTGCACTGACTGAACCTCCAGGACTGTTGATATAAATCTGAATGTCCTTCTCAGGATCCTCTGCTTCAAGAAATAGAAGCTGTGCTACAACCAGATCTGCGACAACGTCATTAATCTCAGATCCCAGCATTATGATCCTGTCCTTAAGCAATCTTGAATATATATCGTAGGACCTTTCCCCTCTGTTAGTTTGTTCAACGACTATAGGTACCAATGACATATCCATACCTCCTACTAATTAGATGAATTTAACCTTCTCATTTAACAGGTCTAAAACTTTACTGTTTGATATACCCGCTTTTAAGAAGCCTAAATCTCCTTTTTTCATGTCCTTTACGAACTTCTCGGTATTTTCCTGCTTATACTGCTCAGCAAGCTTTTCCAGTTCCTTGTCAATATCCTCTTCAGTTACCTCTACTCCCTCAGCCTTTGCAATGGCCTCAAGAACAAGGTCTGCTCTAACTCTTCTCTCGGCTACGGATCTGAAGTTGTTTCTAAGCTCCTCAACAGACATTCCTGTAAGCTCAAGGTATCTTTCCATATTGAAGCCCTGCATGCCCACTCTATACTCAAAATCCTTAATTTCATTGTCGATTTGTGATTGTATCATACCTTCAGGAACCTCAAAGCTGCTCATTTCAACTACTTTCTCGACTATCTTGTTCTCAGTCTCGATCTTTTCCTGATCCTTAAGCTGCTTCTCAAGCTCTACTCTGATGCTGTTTTTATACTCCTCAAGAGTATCGAATTCGCTGACATCCTTGGCAAATTCGTCATCAAGCTCAGGAAGTTCCTTTACCTTTACTTCCTTTATATCGACCTTGAATACTGCTGGCTTACCCTTCAGTGACTCTTCGTGATACTCCTCAGGGAAGGTAACATTTACTTCCACTGCATCTCCTTTTTTCTTGCCGAGAAGTCCTTCCTCGAAGCCTGGTATAAATTGTCCTGATCCGATTTCCAGGACATGATCCTCTGAAGCTCCGCCTTCGAAGGCTTCATCATCGATAAATCCTTCAAAATCCATGGTTACAAAGTCGCCGTTGGCAATTTCCCTGTCTCCTGCGTCGATCATTCTGGAGTTCATGTTTCTCACTCTATCGATTTCAGCATCTATCATTGCATCGGTTGCTGAGTAATCTACCTTCTCCAGCTCTATAGTGCTGTAATCCCCAAGCTCTATCTCAGGCTTTACGTCTACGCTGAACTTCACATTTACAGGCTCTCCAAGATTTATCTCTTCAACATCCACCTCAGGGCTGTCCACGGGTTCGAGCTTAAGCTCCTCGATAGCATCTGAATAAGCCTCGGGTAGAAGCAGATTGATAGCATCTTCAAAGAATATGTCTGCTCCAAAGTTCATTTCAATTATTTTTCTTGGTACCTTACCCTTTCTGAATCCGGGTATATTAAATTTCCCTCTGTTCTTCAAATAAGCTTTTTGCAAAGCTCCTTCAAAGTCGCCTGCAGGCAATTCGATATTAAAGTGTACCGTGTTTTTCTCCCTTTTTTCAAAAACAGCCTTCATCAATGAACCCCCTAATTTATTTTTTATATATGACACGAATTGTTGTCTCCATCGTAGTATTATACCATATCCGCGCATAATTGCATACATATGAAAAAACCAATGGCAGAACCACTGGTTTTTGCTGGTGCGGGAAAGAGGACTTGAACCCCCACGTCGTTGACACTAGATCCTAAGTCTAGCGCGTCTGCCAATTCCGCCATTCCCGCATGTAATGTTAGGTGCCTTAGCGCCTACTTTATCTATTATAGCATCAGGCGGCGATTTGTCAAATACTTTTTCATATACTTTTTTACCGCCGCCCTGATCTCTAGTAGGATACGATTATGCCCCCATCGTTTACGTATACAGTACTTAAGCCCTTGGTCTCGACTATTACTACATCCTTGAATTTAAGTCCTGCAAGATCCTCCTTAAGATCCAAAGCCTTTTGAAGTGCATTTGCATGAGATATGGCAAGTATCCTCTCCTCAAATTTAACTCCACTTTCTGCAATTAACTCTGCTAGTCTCTTGATTGCCTTCTTGCTGCCTCTTATCTTCTCAACAGCTTCTATGTTGCCATCATCTGTTGCTTTCATTATAGGCTTTATATTCAGGACATTAGCTATGAGCCCTTGTGTCTTTGATATCCGCCCATTTTTGATCAGATTGCTCAAATCGTCAGAAATAAAGAATGTCTTCATATCATCGATATATTGCTCAACCTTCTCCACAATCTGTTCATTCGTCATCTTTTTTTCTATACATTCCTTGATCTTCATTGCAGTCAAAGTCTCGCCAACACTTGCTGATCTTGAATTAAACACATGTATGAACTTCTCTTTCATCTCCTCAAGCATCATATCCCTTGCAAGTATAGCACTGTTATAGGTCCCTGACAATTCCTTCGATATTGTAACCACAAAGACGCTGTCAGCATCCAGATATCTTTCCTTGAAATCTCCCGGGGAAGGACATGAGGATTTTATAGGATTTGGACTAGCCTTCATCGTACTGACAAGATTCTTCATGTCAATGTTTTCATCATCGATAAAGGAAGCTTCATCGATGTCTATCCTGAAGGGAACCAGACTAACATCCATTTTGCTCTCAAGCTCTTCATTCAGGTCACAGCTGCTATCAGCTACTATTTTATATTCCATATGACCCCTCCTTTTCTTTATTTTATCCCTATCCTGGACTCGATGAAATCAACGAGGTCCCTCGCGACATCAGTTATGATAGCCTGATCCTTACCCTCGATCATGACCCTTACCAGTGGCTCTGTGCCTGATGGTCTTATCAGTACCCTGCCCTCGCCTTTGAACATCTCCTCTATTCTCATAATTTCTTCCTTGATCTCAGGTATCTCCATGTACTTTGTCTTATATGCGTTGTCGACCCTTGCATTCAAGAGGACCTGAGGATAGTTTTTCATCAACCCATTAAGCTCCGATGCTTTCTTGTTTGTATCCTTCATTACCTGCAACAGGTGAAGTGCTGTTGCCATTCCATCTCCTGTGGTATTGTGCTCAAGGAATATGATGTGTCCTGACTGTTCTCCACCCAGGTTATAGCCCTCTTTTAACATTTCCTCAAGTATGTACCTGTCCCCCACTGCAGTCTTTACGATCCCCAATCCGTTTTTCTTCAGGTACTCATCCAGGCCCATATTGGTCATAACAGTTCCAACTACCGTGTCCCTTTTCAGATTTCCCTTCTCCTTCAGGTAAGAACCGCAAATGGCAAGAATGTGATCCCCATCGATGATCTCGCCCTTCTCGTCCACTGCAATTATCCTGTCGGCATCCCCATCAAAGGCTACTCCAAGGTCTGCACCCTTCTCAAGGACAAGTCTCTGGACCAGAGCTGGTTTTGTTGATCCACAATCATGATTTATGTTCATACCATTGGGCTCGGTGTTGATTGAAATCACTTCACCGCCCAACTCTTCGATTAGCGACGGTCCGATCCTGTACAAGGCACCATGTCCGCAATCCATTGCGATCTTAACTCCTTTGAGATCTACCTTGATGGCATTTTTCAGTAACTCCTTATAATCCTCTGCTGCAGTTTCATTTATATATACCCTGCCTACCAGGTCTTTAATTGTGGGTGCAGGAAGCTCTCGTTTATTCAGGATTATATCCTCTATCTGTTCTTCCACCGCGTCCGGAAGCTTTAACCCCTCCCCGTTGAAAAATTTGATTCCATTGTATTCGCCGGGATTATGGGATGCTGATATCATTACCCCTGCCACTGCCCCATATTCTCTTGCCAGCAAAGCTACCGCAGGTGTTGGGAGTATACCGATCGACTCGACATCCAAACCCATAGAGCATATTCCTGCAGTCAGTGCAGCCTCAAGCATATCACCGGATGCTCTTGTATCCTTCCCTACAATGACCTTGCCCTTTTTCCCTTCA
Source organism: Gudongella sp. (assembly GCA_036770525.1). Classification (GTDB taxonomy): domain Bacteria; phylum Bacillota; class Clostridia; order Tissierellales; family Tissierellaceae; genus Gudongella. Next base: position 9,780 of record DAIPJA010000052.1, read on the forward strand.
GATATGATGAAGGCTCCGGCCCTTCCTATTTCAAAGGCCAGTTCTGGCGTCAATTCCAAATTTGCAACGCCTCTCACTCCATCTGTACCAAATAGTTTTCCCATTTACATTCCTCCCCAAAATTAGGTGTTTATTCAACGGAGTCCGGAGGATAGATATCGAGTAATATCCCCATCAGACTCTCCCTGTTATTTAGTTCCGGTTGCTCAAGCACGCAATTCAGAAGATACTCAAGTAGCTTTCCAATGATCTTGCCCTCTTTATATCCTGCAGCCTTAAGATCATTTCCATTTACTGCTAGATGACCCTTTTTAAAAGGTTCTCCGGCATCAAGTATCTCTCCGATCACCGTTTTTTTCTCAAGGAGCTTTGTTATGTCCTTTTTGCCCTTCTTGCTAAGTTTGTCTGCTATCTGAAGATCTATAAGGTGGTAAATGTTCTCTGATCCTACTCTCTGAAGCTGCCTCTTCAGACCTTTTTTCCTTAAATCCGGGTGATGGACCATGTGCTCCTTCACCAGATTCAGTGTTTTTTCCATAAGCTCTGTTGAGCATTTAAGCCTTAGCATAAACTCTTTCCCGATTCTTACACTCATCCTATCATGTCCATAGAAGTGTCCCACTCCATACTCGTCAATTGAGAAGGTGTACGGCTTTCCAATATCATGCAATAGGGCAGCCAGTCTTAAATGGAGAACCGGAGGTGTATTGTCAAGAACGGTCAAAGTATGCTGGAAGACCGATCTGTCATGATGCGGATTCCTTTGATCAAAGCCTATTGCAGGGATCAACTCAGGAATAACCTCTTTCAGTATACCCAGAGATCTCATTATAAGGAATCCCTCTGAAGGCTTGTCAGTAAGCAATATCTTGAACAATTCCTCTCTGATCCTTTCAACACTAACCTTGTCTAGCCCTGAGGAGAGCTTTGTGCAGGCGTCTGCGGTACTTATCTCTATGGAGAAGTTCAATTGAGCTGCAAATCTTACAGCTCTTAGTATTCTGAGGTAATCCTCATTCAGTCTTTCCATTGGATCGCCTACACATCTGATAAGCCTCATTTCAATATCTTTTTTGCCGCCAAATGGATCGATGATCCCTGTTGAGTGGCTGTAGGCCATTGCATTGATTGTGAAATCTCTTCTTTTTAGATCCTCAATCAAATCGGTGGTGAACTCTACCCTGTCAGGTCTCCTGCCGTCTGAGTACCCAATATCCTTTCTAAAGGCAGTTACCTCAACTATCCCTTCCTCCTGAACGACAGATATCGTCCCAAATATACGGCCCGGTTCAAAGGTCCTCCAGTTTCTGAATACTGACTCCATTTGAGCCGGAGCAGCAGAGGTGGCTATGTCATAGTCAGCAGGCACCTTACCCAGGATCGAATCCCTTACACAGCCTCCAACAAGAAATGCCTTATGCCCTGAGCTATTCAAAGCATCTATTATTCGATTTACATATTCAGGTATAGTGATCCTCATTTC
>DAIPJA010000053.1:0-11227 GCA_036770525.1 Gudongella sp.
CCAGGTCGTGGGAATCCCGGTAGAATCGAGCAGCTATATTAAGCTGCTAGTGCGTAATTATCGTTTGCGTTTAATTTAGTTGCCACTTTTTACGTTGCTTGGCGACAACGACTCGCTACTCCTGATTCCGTATCCCCGTCGAAACCAAGTTCGCCCCCGATACTTTTTATTGCAGATAAATTATAACATATGTTCGAGTGGTTGTCAATTTCACTCTCTATTGGTACTTCTCGCTTGAATGTTGTGCTATCCTTCTCTCAGCATCCTTTTTAGCAATTGTGTCTCGTTTGTCGTAAAGCTTTTTCCCTCTTGCAAGAGCAAGCTCCAGTTTAACCTTTCCATCTTTGAGATATATTGAGAGAGGAACCAGAGTGAATCCCTTTTGCTTCGTTTCGCCTATCAGCTTCCTTATTTCTCTTCTATGGAGGAGGAGCTTTCTTTTCCTTAAAGGGTCTACATTGTAAATATTCCCTTGCTCATAAGGACTTATATGCATCCCGTTAACATATACCTCACCGTCGTCAATGGAAGCATAGGACTCCTTGATATTGACCTTGCCCTGACGTATGGATTTTACCTCAGTACCGGTGAGGACTATACCTGCCTCCATGGTATCCTCTATGAAAAATTCGTGCCTTGCTTTTCTATTGGTTGCGATTACTTTAGTTCCAAGCTTTTTCATGCAATCACCCTTTGAAAGTTATCGAACTTTAGTGTAGCAAATTTAGTCATCTGTGTCAACATTGACAGAGGCTATTGCAAAGTCTATATTCTTTTTACCAATATCTGCTCCTATGACCTTTATCCTTACCTCATCTCCCAGTCTGTAAGTCCTCTTGGTCCTTTCGCCAACTATCATGTAGTTTTCCTCATCGAAGAAGTAGAAATCATCCTCCATATTGCTGAAGTGGACTAACCCTTCGATCGTATTTTCAAGTTGAACGAACATACCAAAGGATGTCACAGAGGATACAATGCCGTCGTATTCCTCTCCGATCCTCTCAGCCATATATTGAGCCTTCTTAAGATCGTCGACCTCTCTCTCTGCCTCCTCAGCCCTTCTCTCTGTCATTGATGTATGGTCAGCAACCTCCGGAAGCCAGCCTTCAAAGTGTTCCATCCTCCTATGACTTAAGCTTCCCCGCAGAGTCTCCTTTATGATCCTGTGGATCTGAAGGTCAGGATATCTCCTTATAGGTGAAGTAAAATGAGAGTAATACTGTGCAGCAAGCCCGAAGTGCTTGCCTGGTTCTGAGCTGTAAACAGCTTTTTGCATGGTTCTAAGAAGCAAAGTTGATATTACAGGCTCCTCTCTCCTGCCTTTTATCTCATCAGTAAGTCTTTGGAAATCCTTGGGATGAAGCTCCTTACCCCTTATCGAATACCCGAAATTATGGATGAATCTGAGGAAATCAGCTACCTTTTCAGGATTTGGATCCTCATGTATCCTGTACAGGAACGGGATTTGGGCCCAGAAGAATCTTTCAGCAACAGTCTCATTGCATACAAGCATAAACTCCTCGATAAGTCTGTTCGCAACCCTTCTTTCCAGCTTCCTTACATCTATTGGTTTTCCATTCTCATCCAATTCGATATAGCTCTCAGGGAAGTCAAAATCAATGCTTCCTCTTCGTTCCCTTCTCGCTCTCAATATGTCCATAAGCTCTTTCATGACGAAAAGCTCCCCTGCAACCTCTTTCAACTTTCCCTCAGTTGAGGTCTTGCCTTCGAGAAGGTCGGAGACGTCGTCATAAATCAGCCTTGCTTTGCTGTTTATTACTGATTCAAATATTTCATGGGCATAAACCTTGCCTTTTTTATCTATGTCCATAATAACTGACATGGCAAGTCTGTCTTCATTCGGGTTCAGAGAACAAATACCATTACTAAGCTCATGGGGCAGCATAGGGATCACTCTATCGAGAAGATATACTGAATTTCCCCTTTTAAGGGCTTCCTTGTCCAGTGGTGAGCCATCCTTCACGTAATGCGATACGTCGGCGATATGGACCCCAAGTCTGTATCCTCCATTATCGAGGCTTTCTATGGATACTGCATCGTCAAGATCCTTGGCATCTGCGCCATCTATTGTGAACAGCTTAAGTTGCCTTAGATCTCTTCTTCGTGAAATTTCATCTTCAGGGATCCTCATTGGAACTGCTTGGGCTTCTTTAATGACATCTTCAGGGAAAACACTAGGCAGATTAAACATCCTTACTATGGAAAGTATGTCAGTACCCTTCTCCCAGGGGTAACCCAGTACCTCAACAACACTTCCTTCGGGATTTCTCCGTGGTTCAGGCCATCTTGTAAGCTCCACGATTACCTTATGCCCATCCTTTGCATTCATTGATCCGGCTTTAGGGATAAAAATATCATAAGATAGCTTATGATTATCAGGTATAACAAAACCGAAATTCCCGTTCCCCTCGTAGGTACCTATTACAGTCTCATTAGCCCTTTCAAGGATCCTGATTATCTCACCTTCCTGCTTTCTTGATGCCTCTCTGCGTTTAAGGATGTTAACAACTACCTTGTCTCCATGCATAGCACCATTCATGTTCTCTGCGGATATAAAGACGTCCTCTCCAGGTCTGTCCTTCGATATTACAAAACCAAATCCCTTTTCATTGCCTTCCAAAACTCCCAGTGCCATATATTCATTATTTAATAACCCATATCTTTCGTTCCGGGCTTTCAGTATAATGCCTTCCTTTTCCATACTTTCAAGCGATTTGAAAAACTCCCTTTGATCCTTTCTATCGATCTTAAAGGCAACAGCTAGCTCTTCTTTCAGCATTGGCTTATATTTTGGCTGCTTCATAAATTCAACGATTATCTCTCTCATCGACATATTCACTCACTCCTTCCATCATAATCATTATGTACCCCTGTGGGCAAAAAAAATGTAAGATACTTAAAATATCCTACATTTTACCTGCTTTTGATCCAAACTGGGTTCTTGCAAACAGATTTGAATCAAAGGTGTACATGTTTTTCTCTTTTTCCTTGTGGGTTGTCAGGGCAATTTCTATCATCTTATCGATAAGAGTTTTAAAATCATATCCCTTGCCCTCCCATAGATAGAATGCTAATGACCCAGGGAGAGTGTTTATCTCGTTTACATACACACTGCCGTTTTCAGCTACAAGAAAATCGATTCTTGCATTTCCTCTTCCATCGATTGCCATGAAGGCATGTTTTGCAAGGCTTTCGATTTGCTTTCTCATATCGTCCGGTATATTGGCAGGAATAGCTCTTTTGGAATCTTTTCCTTTTTCTGACTTGCCCCCGCGAATGTATTTATCATCAAATGACAACAGGTCTGTCCAGCCTATAGGTTCCTCGCAAAGAGATGCCTCAACGTGGTCATCATAACCAAGAACGGCACAATTTATCTCTCTCGGGTTTTCAACAGCTTTCTCAATTATAAGCTTTCTGTCGTAGCTTGCGGCAATCTGGAGAGCCAACTCCAGCATCTCCCTGTTCTTAGCCTTTGATATTCCTATACTTGATCCAAGGTTTGCCGGTTTTACAAATACAGGATATCCCAGTTTTTTCTCAATTTCCTCTATGACCTGTAATTTCCCGGAGGTCCATTGGGATCTGTAGAACCATAGGAATTCGACAACAGGAAGATTGTTTGCCTTATATACATCCTTCATTAAAATCTTGTCCATCCCTACCGCCGATGCAAGAACGCCAGCTCCAGCATAAGGCAGATTCAGCAACTCAAGAAGTCCCTGTGCACTTCCATCCTCACCGTTTGTTCCGTGGAAAGCTGGGAAAAATATATCCACCTTATCGAATACCTTCTTGCCGAATATGCCCGCTTCTTCGGGATGAAGATATAGGTTTCCATCCCCATGGATCCCTGAAAGCATTATCCTCTTAGTGTCTTTCAAATTGTTCTCCTTAAAGGATTTAAAGCTCAACAGACTCTTTCCAGTCAGCCATCTACCGTCTTTGTCTACGTATACAGGAATTGGATCATATTTGGTTTTGTCCATATTCTCTATGATCTGCATTGCAGTAATCACAGAAACCTCGTGTTCTACACTTCTGCCGCCAAACAGCACTCCTACTTTTTTCACAGATGGACCCCCCTACTCACTGTAGTTATCAGGCAGGTCGTTTTCAAACAAAACGACATCACCGGATTTTGAGATTTTACCTAACTCAATTGTAGCTTCATTTAAATTATTTACGACGATTATATTATCCAATTTGAAGTTGCTTTCCATTAAACCTTCAAATATCGGCCGTGTTCTCTTCTCTCCGACAAGGATTGCATAATCACATACCTTGCCTATGTTTACTCCAAATTCTCTGTTGGCTTCTTCTTCCATATCACCAAGCTCTATCATACCTGGCGTTACGATGATTTTTTTACCATCCTTGAATTGACCCAACACCTCCAGGGCTGCTTTAGTACCTATCGGATTGGAGTTAAAAGCATCATCGATTATTATTACCCCATTAGCCGCTTTAATTAGGTTTAGCCTATGCTCAACCGGCTCTACCTTTGATATACCCCTTGCTATCTCCTCAAAGCTAAGACCTAGTATTTTTGCAGCACAGGCACCTGCGAGTAGATTATATATGTTATGTTTACCTAAAAGCTTGGTCGTGCACCTTATACTGTTTCCTTCCTTGTCCTTTAGCGTGAAGGTTGAACCCTCCTCAGTAACCTGGATATCTTCAGCATATACATCGAGCTTCTCGGTGTTTTCAAATCCATAGAGGAGTTTCTCCTTAAATGTCTTATCTGCAAGCTTCCTGATGTGTTCATTGTCATAGTTGAAAACAGCTATACCATCCGTTGGAAGCTCTTCAATAAGCTCATATTTGGTCTTCATGATATTGTCGATGTTTTTAAAGGTTTCAATATGGACAGGGCCTATTGATGTCAGGATACCAATCTTTGGCTGTGCAAGCTCAGCAAGCTCTCTGATCTCTCCAATTACCTTGGCACCCATCTCTGCTATGAAAACCTCATGTTCGTTCTTCAGGTCGTTGTTGATTACCTTTGAGAGTCCCATTGGGGTATTGTAGGATTCGGGTGTGTTCAGTACATTGAACCTTTCTGAAAGTATGGTACCAACTATGAATTTGGTGCTTGTTTTACCAAAGCTACCTGTGATCCCTACCACTCTAAGATCTTCACGTGATTTAATCTTTTTCTGAGCAGATGTGTAAAATCCCATATTTATTCTGTTTTCAACAGGCTTCATAAGCATAGTGGACCAAGCCAGAATAATAGGCTGAAGATAATAAACAGCGCCCAGGGAAACTAAGACCAAAATAGCTGTAAATATAACATTATCAATCAAAGATCCTAATAAAATCACAGGAAAGGAATATATAATGACTGACAGAACAAGATTTGCCCTAAAAAGTCTTGTTGCTCTCTGAGTCATTACAAGTGGTTTCTTAATAGGCTGTACTTCCTTGGAGAAGCTGTATGCTCTTTTTTTATTGCTTCCCAACCATTTGAGATAATGTTCAGCATCATAGCCCTCAAGCTGCACCATGTGAAGCGATTCCTTTGTCCTTTTTGCAGCAGCGACCATGAATACTGATCCTATAGCTACTACCAACAAAATAAATTGTAATTCCATCATATTCCTCCAGATTCAGTTCCACCCTTCCTACTCTTGTCCTCTTTGAAAAAGGCTTTGAGTACTAAGGAAAACCTATTATATTCATCTATATACGAGAAGTGACCTGCTCCCTCAAAAATCACGAGACCGCTGTCCTTTATCTCCCTCTCCATAATTTTTGCCTGATATACTGGCGTAGCTTCGTCCTTGTCTCCCCATATCAACAGCGTGGGAGCCTTTATATCCTTCAATATGGGCTTAAGATTTTCATTAACTACCCTGACGAGTATTTTTCTCATTATGCCCTGAGCATTCTGGTAATCATCAGATCCAAACTTTTTGTAGAGTCTTTCCATCCTTACAGGATCTTCCTGCCAAAAGAATACCAGCCTCCATAAAAGCTTCATCAGCTTAAACATTCTGACCTTCAGATGATACCTTATAGTTCTTCTTGGTATTAAGCCGGCACTGTCTATCAGTACGAGCTTATCAATTAAATCAGGATGCCTTGCTGATAATATTATCGATAGTTTTCCACCGAAGGAATGTCCTACTAGAGACAGCTTTTCGATCCCTAGACTATCAATGAATATCTTAAGTATGTCTGCATAGTGAAAGGATCCAAAAACCTCCTTTGGGGTTCCTGAGTCACCAAAGCCCGGCAGGTCCAGAGCAATAACTCTATGTGTACCGGAAAGAATGTTAACAATGGGTCTAACTGAAGCGATGCTTGCACCCCAGCCATGGAGTATGAGCACCGTCTCGCCCGAGCCCTCGATAATGTAATTAAGTTCTATACCTTCAATATTAATATTCAAATAAGATCCTTCTCCTATCGGGACTTTTCATGCTACACCTTAGGATTATACCACATCGGGACACTTTTATACAGTAGTTCCACTACATAAAAAATCCCTCTTGCGAGGGATTTCTTTCTAGAACAGCTTGCCGCCGTAGGTAACGAATACCTGGGCGAAAACAAGAGCTACAATAGTCATAAGCTTTATCAGGATATTCATCGATGGTCCTGATGTATCCTTGAACGGATCTCCAACGGTATCGCCGGTTACAGCAGCTTTATGTGCCTCACTGCCCTTTCCACCATGATTTCCCTCTTCGATGTACTTCTTGGCATTATCCCAAGCTCCACCTGCGTTGGACATGAATATCGCCATTAGTACACCTGTAATAAGTGCACCTGCAAGAAGCCCTCCCAGAGCCTCCGCACCAAGTATCAAACCAATTGCTACTGGAACTACAACTGCTAGCATCCCTGGAACTATCATTTCCTTAAGTGCTGCCTTTGTACTTATATCTACACAGGTTGCATATTCAGGGGTCGTTGTTCCTTCCATGATACCTGGTATCTCCCTGAACTGTCTTCTTACTTCCTCGATCATCTTGAAAGCAGCTTTTCCTACTGCATCCATAGTCAATGCACCAAACAGGAATGGAAGCATCCCGCCTATCAACAAGCCCGCGATTACAGTCGGCTTGGTCACGTCTATAGCTGTAAGCTTAACAGCTTGTGTATAGGAAGCAAATAAAGCAAGTGCTGTTAGAGCTGCTGAACCTATGGCAAAGCCTTTACCTATAGCTGCTGTAGTATTTCCAACAGAGTCAAGCTTATCAGTTATTTTTCTTACATCCTTAGGAAGATGGCACATTTCCGCAATACCACCGGCGTTATCTGCAATAGGGCCATAAGCGTCAACCGCGATAGTCATACCTGCAGTTGAAAGCATTCCAACTGCTGCCAGAGCGATACCGTAGAGTCCTTTTGCCGGCTCAGCATTTCCGCCCGCAACATAGTATGCCACAAGAATACCGATTGCAATTACAATGATTGGAGCTGCAGTTGACATCATTCCAACTGAAAGGCCCCCGATTATATTTGTTGATGCTCCTGTTTCAGATTCCTTTGCTATTCTCTTGACAGGGCTGTAGTCTGCTGATGTAAACATCTCAGTTATTTTTGCAATAGCAAGTCCAACTACAAGTCCAGCCATAATTGCAACGAATGGTGCAAAAGCTCCCAATATGACCTGACTTAAAAATGCAGCTGCTGCCATAGTAACTATTGAGCTTACAAGTGTACCTTTGTTAAGTGATTTTTGTGGGTCTGCATCACCCTTGACGAAAAAAGCTCCTGCAATTGAAGCCAAAATTCCGGTTGCTGCCAAAGCAAGGGCAAAGAGAACTCCTTGCTCTCCAAATGCTACCAATCCAAGGGTTATAGCCGATATTATCGCTCCGACATAGGACTCAAAAAGGTCAGCTCCCATTCCTGCAACGTCGCCGACGTTATCTCCTACGTTATCTGCGATAACTGCAGGGTTTCTTGGGTCATCCTCTGGTATTCCTGCTTCTACCTTACCGACAAGGTCAGCACCGACGTCTGCTGCCTTTGTATAAATTCCACCACCGACCCTTGCAAAAAGGGCGATTGATGAAGCTCCAAGTCCAAATCCTGTAATGATCGCCGGGTCTTTAAAAATAATATAAGATACTCCAACGCCTATGATTCCAAGTCCTACTACACTCATTCCCATGACTGCCCCACCTGAGAATGCAACGTTGAGAGCTTTGGTCATTCCGCTTTCCATAGCAGCATTAGCTGTTCTTACGTTTGCTTTAGTTGCAACCTTCATTCCAAAATAGCCTGCAAGTATTGAGAATGCAGCTCCAAATATGAAAGTTATTGCAGTGGTAATATTTATCAATAATGCCAGTACTATGAATAATAATACAATAAAGATTGCCAATGACTTATATTGTCTTGACAGAAATGCCATGGCACCTTCCTGGATGTAGGTTGAAATTTCCTTCATTCGGTCGTTGCCTGGGCTTACCTTGTTGATAGTTGATGCTTTGTAGAATGCAAACAACAAAGCAACCACTCCAGTCAATGGAGCGGCGATCAAAATAAAATTCATTTTACCTTCCTCCTTAAAATGCTGCCAATGCTATAGCAGAAATTATAAACACTATTGACGAAGCAATAGTTACCTTCCTCAACATAGCTTGTCTGCTGGTACCAATGCTCTTTCCGAACAATGAATCCGCAGATCCGCCACCCATGGCTCCAAGGCCCTCTGACTTGCTCTCCTGCATGACGATGCTGACTATCATGGTGATGCTGGCTACCAGCATTAAGACTGAAAACAAAGTTGACATTCCTACACCCCCTGTATCCCAAATAATTATTTATCCAAGTCTATAACATTAACATTTTAACATAGCCCAATAGTAAAAGCAACGGCAAAAGTCATTTGTACTTATTCCCTTTTTGCTTTCTGACACTTGGGACACACTCCCCTTATTTCAAGATTATGACCTACTATCTCATAACCGGTGGATTTTCTGATCTTAATTTCATAGTCCCCCAAAGGACAACCTTTTATCGGTATTATCTCATTGCACACAATGCAAATGATGTGATGTCTGTGCTCTCTGTGGTTCAGCTCATAGGTGGCCTTTCCCTCAAGATTGAGGTTTGTTTTTATAAGAATATCTTTTTGAGTAAAGGCATCCAGTATTCTATATACAGTTGACAGGTTGGCAGTGCCTTTTTCTCCTCCCGAAAGTGTAAGATATATATTCTCGGCAGTCAATGGCGAATCTGCTTCAGAAAGGATCTGTAATATTCCTACCCGTTGCTTTGTAACCTTGATGTTGCTTGCCTTCAACAGCAATACTATATCGTCCTGTTTCATCATCCACCCTCCTAACTCCTTAGAATAGGCTTCAATGCAAAGAATACAATGAAAACAAATGCATTTACCATAACTATTGTGGCACCGGACGGGAAATTTAATACGTAGGAGGTAAGTACCCCTATTATGACGGCTGCAACTGATATCAATGCTGAAATAACTATAGTTGACTTAAAGCTCCTTGAAACCTGAAGTGCAGTGACCGTTGGAAATACGATCATGCTTGAGATCAGCATTGTACCTACTACTCTTATCCCCAGGACTATGGTTATGGAAGCAAGAGTTGCTATAAGATAGTTCATAAGCTTTGTCCTTATGCCTATTACGCTTGCAAACTCCTCATCATGTGTGACTGCAAACAGATCGTTGTAGAAAAATACGACAAGTGCGATCACAAATCCTGCCAGAACAATGGACAAGTACATGTCTGAGTCCTTTATCGCCAGGATGCTACCAAACAAATAGCTGAACAGGTCTATGTTGAATCCACCAGCAACACTTGAAATCAATACGCCTAAGGCTACAGAGAAGGAAGAGACCAGCCCAATTGCCGCATCTCCATGAAGCCCCGCTTTTTCATTCAACTGCATTATGAATATGGATGACAATATTACAATAGGAATAGATATCAATAGCGGGGAAGTCCCTAAAAATAGTGCTATTGCCACTGTAGCAAAGCTTACGTGGGCCAGCCCGTCACCTATCATGGAATACTTCTTCAGTACGAGGAAGATGCCAAGGAGCGTACTGCTCAGTGCAATAAATACCCCAACTATTATGGCTCTCTGCATGAAGCTATAGCTTAAAGCCTCCTTGATCAATTCAATTATATCGGTCATTTTGACACCTCTCAATGTATATGGTCATATTCAGGGAATTCTTCAGCTGGACCAAAATACTCGATTTCCCTATCCAGCAGCATTATCTTTCCTGCACATTTTCTAATCGAAGCTATATCATGAGATACCAGGAGGATACTGGTTCCCTCATTCTTATTGATGTCTCTGATCAACATGAAAAAATCACTTCTTACCTTTGGATCCAAAGCACTTGTAGGCTCGTCCAATATCAATAGCCTGGGGTTATTGACCATAGCTCTTGCCAGAAGAACTCTCTGCTGCTGTCCTCCCGACAGATCTCCAATTTTTTTATGCTTCAGGCTGTATATATCAAGCCTTTTCAGGATATCGTCTATTTTTCTGTCGTCCTCCCTGCCTATCCTTTTAGGAAAGCTTTTTGAACCGATCAAGCCGACTGCAATGACCTCATGTACCTCAGCTGGAAAAAGAGTATTACCAGTCACAGCAACCTGCGGTAGATACCCGATGCTTCCCCTGGATCCATTGGCTGAATAGGATACTACTTCTCCTGATACAACTTCCACTAAACCGAGAAGCGCTTTGACCAGTGTTGTTTTTCCTGATCCATTTGCTCCCACAAGCCCAATATAATCTCCCTCGTTTATCTCAAAGGAAATGTTTTTCAAAACCTCCTGTTGTCTGTAATTGACGCACAAATTCCTGACTTCCAATATCTTATTCATCATATCCCAGCCCTATCTTTAGATTCTCAAGATTTTCATACATAAAATCAATATAGCCTTTTCCTGACTCAAGGTCAGCAATGGATACGTTGTGAACGCCATGCAAAAGAAGTATCTGGATCCCAGTTTCCTCTGCAATCACTCTGGCAACCTTGGGATCGGCAAGCTCTTCATAAAATATCGCCTGGGCATTTGTAGAATCAATAGTTTCCATCAGACTAGCTATGCTCTTGGGACTTGGCTCAGAATTTGGTGAAAAGCCTTCATAAGGGGACATATGCTCCAGGCCATATCTGTGGGCGAAGTATCCGAAAGCGAAATGCCCTCCAGATAGAATCGTGTTTGACTTTGAATGGTCAACTACA
>DAIPJA010000259.1:0-2137 GCA_036770525.1 Gudongella sp.
CACTATAGATAAGTATCCACTAATCGAGGGCAAAAACATGACTATGTTTTTGATGCCGAAACCAGAATAAGGTTAGGAGGATATAGACAATGGCAAAAATGAAAACTCACAGAGGCTCCGCCAAAAGGTTCAAAAGAACAGCAACTGGTCTTTTGAAGAGATTCAAGGCATACAAGAGCCATAAGACAGGCAAGAAATCAGCCAAGAGGGTAAGGAATCTTAGAAAGGGAGCTTTGGTAAGCAAGGGCGATCAAAAGAGAATCGATTCAATGCTACCATAGTTACCAGATTGATATATAGGAGGATTGTAAAATGGCAAGAGTAAAGAGAGCGATCAATGCAAAAAAGAAGCATAAAAAAATACTAAAACAAGCCAAGGGCTACTTCGGAGCGAAGAGCAAGCTGTTCAGACCTGCAAATCAGGCAGTTATGAAATCGCTGAACTATGCATACATCGGTAGAAAGCAAAGAAAAAGAGACTTCAGAAAGCTTTGGATCGCAAGAATAAATGCAGCTGCAAGACTTAATGGAATGAGCTACAGCAGATTCATCAATGGTCTTAAGAAGGCTAACATCGAAGTAAACAGGAAAATGCTTTCGGAAATGGCTATCCATGACTCAGAGGGCTTCGCAAAGCTCGTAGAAATTGCAAAGGGTAATTAATCATGCAAAAGTTCCATTAAGGAACTTTTTTTGCATTAAGTGAAAACCGGAGGCAAATCATGTCTTTTATAAGAAGCAAATTGAACGGTCTGGAAATGAATCCACCAAGAATTCTGGCATTGGGATTTATGACTACAATTTTATTAGGTGCTCTATTATTAAACCTTCCTAGTGCCTCAGCATCAGGAGAAAGTATTGGGTTTATAGATGCACTGTTTACATCAGCCTCAGCAGTTTGTGTCACTGGTCTTGTTGTAGTTAACACTGCTGAGCATTGGACAGTTTTTGGACAGGCTGTGATCCTTATGCTTATCCAAATAGGTGGCTTGGGGATAATGACTATGGCTACCATTTTTGCATTGGTATCAGGGAAAAAGATATCACTAAGGGAGAGACTGGTTATAAAAGAGCAGCTCAATCAGGAATCCCTATCTGGTCTGGTAAAGCTTGTAAAGTATGTAATAGCAATGACTTTGTTCATTGAATTTATAGGAGCAGTTGTATTATCCTATGTTTTCGTACCCGAATTTGGGTTGAAACAGGGAATATGGAATTCAATATTTCATTCTGTGTCAGCTTTTTGTAATGCGGGATTTGATATTACTGGAAATAGCTTTATGGATTACAATGATTCCACCATTGCAATTGTTGCCATATGCTTCCTTGTGGTCGCTGGAGGGCTTGGTTTCTCGGTCATAATAGACCTCTTAAGACACAGATCCTGGGAAAGATTTTCTCTTCATACCAGGTTGGTAATCATCATATCATTTTTATTAGTAGTGGTAGGCACACTTCTCATTCTTATTCTTGAATGGAACAATCCGGGAACATTGAAGGATATGACACTGGCGGACAAGGTACGAGCAGCATTGTTTGCGGCCGTGGTACCGAGAACTGCGGGATTTAATTCTATCGATGTTGGAGCAATGTTGCAGGCAACTGCATTTTTTACCATAATTCTAATGTTTATCGGCGGTTCTCCAGGCTCAACTGCTGGTGGGATCAAGACCGCAACGTTTGGTGTGGTAATAATGGCTACGATCGCAATTATAAAGGGAGAAAGAGATATAGAAATTTACAAGAAGAGGATACCTCAGGAAACGGTATTTAAGTCTCTTGCAATAGTAACTGTCGGTATGGGATTGATTATAGGAGTTTCTTTTATACTAACGCTCACTGAAAGCTGGGGCTTCTTAGATACGATGTTTGAAGCAACCTCAGCATTTGCCACAGTAGGATTATCAAGAGGGCTTACCCCTAATCTAAGCAATACAGGAAAATTGATCATAATTGGAACTATGTATGCAGGAAGAGTTGGACCTTTGACCATGGCATTTGCATTCGGTTATAATAGGAAACATAAGAGATACAGATATTCAGAGGGACACATAAGTGTAGGTTAACGAGGAGGACTATTACGAAATCTTTTGCAATAATCGGATGTGGAAGGTTTGGTTCTGCAGTGGCCAGAACT
>DAIPJA010000054.1:0-11148 GCA_036770525.1 Gudongella sp.
GAGCTGACGGAAGCGATTGGAACACCTATTGCATTTTCTTCCGTATTCCTGATAAACCACTTCACATCCTCAGTGGTGTCGCTCTTTGTCAGGACGATGACAGGTGTTGCACCGCTTTCCCATGCAGAGGCCAGATACCTGTCCAGTCTCTTGATATTATAATCCTTATTCATCGAGGTCAGAATAAGAACGTAGTCAAAATTCGCTGCAACCGTCTGCTCGATTTTATTGAAGGAATCCATTCTGGAGAATTTGCTCTTCCTGTCGAAAATCTTAAGGATAGTATCCTCTCCCTCATGATTCCTTTTCACGAGTACAAAGTCTCCAACTGCAGGGTAGATCTGTTCCATTCCATTATAGAAGGTACTCCCCTTCAGATGAGCCAGCTTCTCCCCACCAGGTCCAATGATCTTGTATTTCTCCCTGTGGACCTCACTTACCCTGGCAATTGCTTTTTCTTCGCTTAATACCTCATCGCTATCTGATTGTCTGGCAAAAAAGCTCTCAAATCCGATATCTTCCAAATATTTATTATCCATTGTTTCCTCCCATTCAGTATCAGTATAATCCCTCATGTCGTTAAATTTATGATCTGTCATACGGTATTCCCCCTTTATTATGTCTCAGGGCACAAAAATACCGCAAAACCGATCCTGATAAGAGGTGTTTGCGGACACAAAAAACACGACCCTTCAGCCGTGTTGTGTTTACAGCATATCAAAGAAAGGTTAGATTTGCACCCTATTGAATTATTTCCTCCAATGCTATTACAATCTCTCTCATAATTGAGCAGCCCCTTTCCTGTAAAACTGATTTACTACACTAGTATTATAGACCCGCATTTTCTGGATGTCAAGTAATCAACTCATTTTAATTATCCACGAATCGGATAATTTGCTATATTTCCGGATGATTGGTTTCCTTAAGGAACAAGACCTGGGAATATATAAAAAATCCAATACCTATCCATATAAGCCCGAATGCTATCAGAGAGCTTAAATCGAATGGCTCCTTGAATACGAATACACCAAGGATAAGTCCAATTGTTGGCGATAGGTACTGAATGAAACCCATTACAGTCATTGGGAGTTTTTTTAAGCCCTCTGCATACAGCAACAGAGGCAAAGCGGTAAGTACTCCGCTCATCATGACCAATGGCCAGAAGGATACAGGCAGGTTCCCGGAGATCCCATTCCCTGAGGTTTCGACAATAATCATATATATAAGTGAGGGTATACCTATGATCAGTGTTTCAAAAGCAAGTCCCGTCAGGGAATCAACTCTCGATTTTTTCTTCAGCAGACCATAGATTGAAAAGCTTAGAGCCAATACCAATGCTATTATGGGAAGCTTGCCAAAGGTTATTGTTTTAATTAGAACCCCTAAGGACGCAAATCCTATGCCAAACTTCTGAAGACGAGACAGCTTTTCCTTGAGGTAGAGGCTTCCAAATAATGTTACCATAAGAGGATTCATGTAGTACCCAAGACTGGTTTCCAAGACAAATCCATTGTTTACAGCCCAAATATATACTATCCAGTTGATGGATATGAATATGGAAGGCCATAGAAAATACAGCCAATTCCTTATGGATGAAATTTCTTTTCTGAAGGCTTCTCCCTTTTTCCATACGATCATGATGATTGATATGAACAAAAATGACCATACGACTCTGTGTGAAAATATCTGAATAGGACTTATCTGGCCTACAAGCTTCCAATATAGGGGCAGCAACCCCCAAATAAGGTATGCAGAAACCCCGATTATTATCCCCTGAATATATTCTTTTCTATCCATCGTGCGAAACCTTCTCTCATTATGATATTTATGATTATACAATAAAAACCATAGAATGAAAGATAAATTTCGTGATGCTAAACAAAAAAACACCCCTGGTATTAGTAAACCAGGGGCTTGTGATATATATTACCTTTTTACTGATTTGACAGAGGCCTCATAAAGATCAATATACTTCTTTGGGGTCAGCTTAGCTGATAGCTTTCCTATCAAATCCACCGGAACCTTTTTTGGATTCTTGAACCGTATACAGCTTTTCCCCATGTCGAGCCTGGTTGTTGCAGCCTTGTCATACTCTTCGATGAACCAGCTTAAAAGCTCATCATCCATGTAAATGCCCATATGATAGACTGCAATATGGTTTTTCTGGGAGGCAATTGCCATAAAAGGAAGAGGATCCTTGGGATTTACATGGTATCCTGAAGGATAAATTGAGTGAGGTACATAATATGTTATCATCCCGTATTCAGTGGTCTCTTCAAAGCCTTCAGGTAGGTTATCCTTAACGGCATTCCTGATCTCTTTGATTATCTCTTTTCTATCCTCAGGCAGTGATTCAATATACTCTTCTGGTGTGGCAGCATGGATCAGCATAGTCTATTCCTCATGACTTAGCTGCCAGCATACTCCAAACTTATCTATAATGCTGGCATATCCCTTGCTCCAGAAGGTTTCCTGGAGCTCCATTTCAACCTTTCCGCCTTCCTTCAGCTCTTCATAAAGTCTTTTTATCTCATCCATGTCCTTATCCACAACTATAATCGACATATTGTTTCCCACGATAAACTCCATTCCAGGCCAAATATCCGAAAACATCAGTCTCATGTCTTTAATGTCAAGGAAGGTATGCATTATGCGATCCTTTGCCTCCTCCGGTATTGGATACGCAGGATCTGAAGGTCCTTCGCCAAAGGTCATTATTTGTTGAGGATCAGCCCTGAAAACACTTTTGTAGTATTCAACTGCTTCCTTACAGTTCCCGTCAAAATTAAGGTAAACACTTACAGACATTTTATCACTCCTTTAAATCTACTCGAATATTTGATACCCAAAATAAATAGAGGTAATTCTATATTTCAGATAAAAAAACACCCCCTATATGGAGGTGTAAATTGAGTTTTTCTTTTCTTTTGACCTGTACATTATGTAGTCTACCTTAGATATGAGAGTATCGAGATCCTCGATGGAATTGTGATCATAATAGGTTATACCAGCACTGGAGGAAAGCTTTATTATTACGTCACCTTTTTGAACCTCGATCTTAGCTATATTCTTTCTGATTCTCTCTGCAATATCGATTGCTGAATCAAAATCAGTATCAGGGAGGCATATAAAAAATTCATCCCCTCCAAACCTTCCAAGGATATCGTATGTTCTTAGGCTTTCCTTTATTGATCTAGCAAATGCCTTCAATACCTGGTCTCCTGTAAGGTGGCCATAGGTGTCGTTTATTTCCTTGAAGGAATCGATATCCAATAAGATCAGGGAAAGAGGCTTGAATTCTCTTTTCGAGCGTTCCATTTCCTGGCCGAGTCTGTCTATAAGAGCTCTTCTGTTAAGCACTCCTGTCAGGTAATCTATGTATGCAAGATCTTTGAGCTTATCATTTGCCTCCTTTAGTTTCATTTCCAGTTTTTTTGATTCAGTGACATTTCTTATTATTATAGCAGTCCATGTTTCGTTGTTTTCATCGTTAAACAACGAGGAAGTGAATTGTCCAATAAATCTGCTGCCGTCTTTTCTTATAAAAGTAAGTTCACCAGTGACAAACCCTTTCTCCATCCTTTCCCTGAGCATACGTTCCAAATTTGGATCTTCAGGATCTATGACCCCCGCTCTTCCCTCTTTTTGGAAGTCCTCATCCGTTCTCTGAAACATCTCACAAGCAGCATTATTTGCATGATGGATCCTGCCGTCCGGGGTAGTCAGAAGGATGGCATCCTTTGTATTGTCAAATATGAATCTATAATATTCTTCCCTTATAAAGCAGGTCATTACGATCCACTCCCATACTGGTGTTGATTATATAGTACCAACATATTTACCCTTAATAAACATGATAGCGCCAAATAGTTCTATACCTGTCACGACTTATGTCCAAAAAACCGGAGGTATCCATTCCTCCGGTTGAGTTTATATAATATCAAGCCTTTTACTTATGTTCATTATAAAATCCTGTATGTTGGTCACAATTGTCTTTACTGTAAGGCTGCCTCTGTCGCGGAGCTTGTTGACTGCGAACTCTGAAATGTCAACGCTATAGAAATACAATGGTCTTATGGTACCATCCTCCATCATCCTGTAGGTAGGAGTCATGTTGCCTGTTGCTATAGAGTGCAGCATGGATGCCATACATATTACTGTGGTGGACTTTCTTATTTGATCCCTCATGGCGTTTTGTCCCTCGTATACATCTCCGTATACCTCCGGCAGAGGTCCATCATCTCTGATAGATCCCGTAAGTACGAAAGGAACATCGTTCTTTACGCATTCATACATTATACCATTGTCGATTCCTTCATTTTCCACAAAGCTTTTGATGCTGCCGTGAAGCCTGACGGCATTTATTGTATCTATATGGTTATAGTGCCCATTTGGCATCGATCTTTGGGTCCTTATATCCTGTCCAAGGGCTGTTCCTATAAAGGCTGCCTCAAGATCATGCGTGGCTAAAGCATTCCCTGCAAGAATCGAGTCGACGTAGCCGCCCTTTACAAGCTTTGAAAAGGCTTCCCGGGAATCTGAGTCAAAGGCACAGGCAGGTCCAAGAACCCAGGTTACGTGACCATTGTCCCTTTCATATTTAAGGAGCTCAGCAAGAAAATTATAATCCATCGAGTAAGCTGTCTCTCTGGTCCTTCCTTGTCTGAATACGAAGGAATCCAGCTCATCCTCGGTCTCCTCAACGAATGCATTGGTATATACAAAAATACCTTCAATGGCATCCTCAGTTCTACCCACGAAGACGAGGTCACCCTTTTTTAGCTTTCTTGCTTCCTTGATTACTACCTTATCGTCTTCATATACTGCAACGCAATCCATCCTGCTTTCCTCGGCAAGCTTCCACTGACCATTTACTTTAAAGTATTCAGGAAAAATCGTCGTCGAATGGTAGTTCTTTGGCGCTACTGTATCCTTGGGAGAAGGCACGAGCTTAGCATCCGGGGCATTCACAAACCCTGGCAGTGAGAAATCCGGCGATATGTACTTTGGCATTTTGAAGCTCATACTAAAACCTCCTCCGAATATGCAAGGCTGCAGTATCACACTACAGCCTTGCATTATGATTATAGTCAATTATATTACATTGGAATTCCCACCGCAAGTACCTTGGAGTCATTAAAACCCCTCATTTGTATTGAAGGTGTCCCAACTGTCGAGATTCCCTGTTTCAAAGCCCTTTGCAAACCAATATGACCTTTGCTCCGAGGTTCCATGTGTGAAACTGTCCGGGACCACATAGCCTCTTGCAGCCTTTTGTATGGCATCGTCCCCTACTGCTTCAGCTGCATTTATAGCCTCATCTATATCTCCGATCTCCAGGTAGCCTTTGTCAGCAACTCCTTTTGCCCAAACTCCCGCAAGGTAATCTGCCTGAAGCTCCAGTCTTACTGAGTACTTATTGTATTCAGTCTGATTTACCTTTGCCCTGATTTCCTGCATCTGTTCCATTACTCCTAAAAGGTTTTGTACGTGATGACCTACCTCATGGGATATGACATATGCCATAGCGAAGTCTCCTGATGCTCCAAATTTCGTCTCCAGCTCCTCAAAGAAATCGAGATCTATATAGACTGTTTTATCAGCTGGACAATAGAAGGGCCCCACCTCAGAGGAAGCTCCACCACAGGCTGAGGTCACATAGTCATGGTACATTACCAATGTTGGCTCCTCGTAGTCATACCCATAGTCTGAAAAAATCCCATTCCAGACATCCTCTGTGTCTGCAAGAACTACCGATACAAATTCAGCCCTCGCTTCGTCCTCAGGAGATTCAATATATTCTGTTTGCTGCTGACTCTGCTGAGTGACTGTTCCAAGTGTTTCCAAGGCCGCTTCCGGGCCACCAAATATAAGGCTTATCAGCAGCATTATTATGAGCCCTGCTCCACCAACTGAAGCTCCTCTCCTTACTCCTCCGGAGCCCCTCCTGTCAGATACATTCGAGCTTTGTCTTCTCCCCTGCCATTTCATCGAAATTCCTCCTCATGATCATCCCCTGTCCTGATAAGGAAATTATACCCATTCACCGGAATTTACATCATAAAAAAGCGGACACCCTGTGCCCGCTCATGCTCTATATTGCAGCCAACCCCTTAAACATTTCAACTGCTACTTCAATGTTTTCATCTGGAAAGTCGAACTCATATGTGTGGACTGCCGGATAGGTTTCTCCATTCCCGATCCAGAAAATAGTGCCCTTTGTCTCCTTTGTGTACCATCCATAATCCTCGGAGCCTCTATGACCTTTTTCCATCTCAATCAGCTTAAATCCCTTATCAAGTGCAACCTTTCTTACCTTGACATTACTTTCCGGATGGTTAGCTGTAACTGGGAAGATATCGTTGTACTCGAAGCTTACCTTAAGCTTATCTTTTTCGGCTTCTCTTATAGCAAGTTTTTCCATATTGTCCTGAAGCTTGTCAAGCTCATCCTCGAACTCAGCTCTTATTGTCATCAACAGTTCACCTTCGCTGGCAGCTATCCCAAATGCACGCTCGCCTATGTTAACCTGTACTACCGTACATAAGACCAGTCCTCTGTTACTGTCAGCAGAAGTCCACTCAGGAATTGAATTTATTATTTTGGCTATTGCATAGGAAGGATTTATGCCAAGCTCAGGTTGGCTGGCATGAGTCGGTTTTCCAACCATTTTTATAGTCATCCCTCTTGATGCAAAATTACTTGTACCTTCAATGACATTTACGGATCGAAGCGGAGTGCCGCTTGTGTTGTGAAAAGCAAAAATTTCCTCTATGTTGTTCTCCTTAATGAATACCTTAGCCTGGAATGCACCATCCCCGGTTTCCTCAGCATGCTGGAAAAGGAAGTAGATATTCTTGTCAGCTCCCTCCTGGTCTATCTCAAGAGCAAATGCCGCCAGTGAGGCCGAGTGTCCGTCGTGACCACATTTATGCGACACTCCGGGGTTCCTGGATCCATAGGGAAGCTCTATACCTTCGTCCATCGGTATGGCATCGAAATCAGCTCTGTAGGCGATATTAGGTTTATCTTCCCCTGCATGATAAATGGCATAAAACCAAAGTCCTCTGTCTACTATCTCGAGGCTTGTATGCTCCTTCAGAAAATCCATAAGTCTCTTTTTTGTCCTGACTTCATAGTTCGATGGTTCAGGATTTTGGTGCAGCTCATGTCTTAGCTCGATCGCCAGTTCAAGGTTTTCTTTTTTCATACAATACATCTCCCCTTACTTGTATTTACCTCTCATTCTATTATAGTGCATCGCTGAAGCATATGACAGAGTAAAATTATGGTTTTACATATTCATTCTTCAGTATTGAAAAGATCATCTGGTCCCTATATTTTCCACTATAATCCTTGTAGCTTTGCCTTAGGGTCCCCTCATGGACCATACCGAGCTTATTGTAAAGATGGACCGCTCTTTCGTTGTCCGTAAAAACGTCAAGCCAAAATCTGTTTGCTTTCACTACTTCAAATGCATATTTAATAAGTGCCGATATGAGCTCTGAGCCAGTTCCCTTGCACTTTGTTTCTATTACTATTCTCCTTAATTCGAAGGAGTCATATGGTCTTTTGTAGCTGCATAGGATGAATGCAGATTTTTCACTAGATTCTCTATCCTGCACAATAAAAAGCATGTTTTCAGTTGAATCAATATTACTCTTATGTTCTTCATAAGTGTTTTGAAAAACAAAATCCCTATTTCCTTCAGCTCTTTCAAGTCTCATTACATACTCGATATCATCATAAACAGCACCTCTGGCAATAAACCTATCTGTTTCGAAAATAACTTCCATTTTGACCTCCTAGAGCATAAGCTCAGTTCCTTCTCTCTTTAATCTGTCTATCCATTCAAGCTTCAATAGTTCCAGATCATCAGTGTAGTCCCTGTCAGGTTCCCTCTCATCATACTCCAAAACCTCCAGTACCTTGATCTCAAATGCGCCCTCACCATATTTGCTCCATTCTCTCTGTAGCTCCTCGCATCTATGACTTCCCAGCTTTAAGGTGAAAAGAAGCTTATTTATTGAGGCCTTTGTCCTGTTTGTCGCTTCAAGATAAGTCCTGCCTGTTTCAAGACAGGTAGCTCCAATCAAGCCCATTTCCTTTTTTAGTTGCTTATACTCCTCTTTTAACTGCCGTTTTCTGTCCATCAATATCCCAGCTCCTTCAACAGCCTTGATAACACAGCCATTCTTTCACCAATAAGCTCTCCATCCTTTGACAAAGCGTCACGAAGGATTTTTAGATCTTCATCTATGTGCTCGTTTTCTGTACACACCTCTACAGTCATCGCATCTCCCTGGAGTCCAATTCTATCCAGTATTGGATTTTTCTCATCATACAGCTTCTCAAATCTGTAGGCTTCCCTGAAGTGGAGCTCGGATCTGCAGACCAGGATAGCCAGATCTAGAACTCTGTGGAGAGGAAGCTCCTCAGATTGCCTTGACCATTTTTCTCCCGTATATCTCCACACCTTCGCGGATACGTCAACCCTGCCTCTGTCGTTCCACTGTGCAAGTCCGATCGATAAGCCCTGGGCATCTGTCTTATAAGCATATCTGCCGTCTACATTCCCGTAATTTTCAACAACAACTACCGGTTTGTCCTTTAATGTTGTGGGTATCTTCATTTTGGTCACACATCCTTTTTACTAATTTAGTATATTACTAATTATAGTAATATACTAATACTTATTGATCAATATGTCAAATTAAAAGCGATGGATCTCTCCATCGCCTAAGTAATTTAATTCTATTTCTTCTTGAATAAGCCTCCGAACAGCTTGCCTACATCGTCAACTATGCTTCCATCTTTATCTGCGTCGAGAAGTCCCTCTGCAATGTCCATCAGTCCCCCACCCTTGCCTTGACCAATCATATCTCCCAGCAATCCCGATATGTCGTCGGGTCCTGCACCTCTTTTTGCCTTCTCCTTGCCCATCATGCCAAGCAGCATAGGGGCAAGCTGGGTCATTATCCCCGAAACTTGGTCTGACTGGAGTCCGGTCTTACTTGCAAGGTTGTTTTTGAAGCTGGTATCCTTCCCAGATAAAATGTGCTGCAGGATTTTAGCACCATCGTCGGTATCAACCTTATCAAAGTACCCATTTAAGTCTTCCACATCATCATCCTTGTGCTGCTCAAGTGCTTTTGCAAGGGCTTCGGCCCCTTCTTTTGTCGATGCATTTCGATCCATGGCCTTTACAAGAGACGGCAATCCCATCATTGCTACCTGCTTTACTTGCTCTTTATCTACTCCTGCCTTTCCGCCAAGCTTACTAAGTATATCCTCATTACCTAACTGCTCAGTCAATAGCTTCATCAAATCCATCAGATTTCCTCCTTATTAGAGATACTTACTCGTATCCCATGAATACATCCGTAATTATATTGGACTTTTCGATCCCTTCTTTGGTAAGCTTCTCGGTTATAAATGCGTTCATTCCCGGAGTTCCGGAGATTAGGTAAGCAGATTCATTCCCGATATTCTTAGTGTATTCTTCTATCTTCTGAACAAAAATATTCCTGTCTGAAATCAGGATGACTTCAAGACCATTGACTGTTTCTCCAGCCTTCCTCAGGTCTTCCTCGTAAGCAAACTGGCCTCTATCGTCAGAATACAAAACAGTTACTCCGGCTGGTGATACTCCCTCTGTTTTCATTTGCTTTACCAGTGCACGAATCGGGGTAACCCCTATTCCTCCTGCCATAATACAGGTTTTTTTGTTGTAATCAGGAATCTTGAATTTGCCGTTTATACCTTCCACTGTCATTACCTCTCCTTGCTTCATGGTCAAAAGCTGCTGCTTGAAGTCCGTTGATTCAGGGGTTATCCTTGTGGAGAACATCATGATCCCTTCGTTTATTATCGAAGCGATGCTAAATATCCTGAAGCCTTTGTCCTCCTCCACTTGTCTGTCCCGATACCTGAATATTCCATGTTGACCTGGGATCCAGGTTAAATCTCCGGGTATCTTAAATACGAATGAAAAAATCTCAGATGTCTCTTGGATTATCCTTTCCAGAATAATCTCCGCTCTTATTTTACCATCAGTCATATTTATCCCTCCTTCATGCTATATATATTCTACTAAATACTTCCAAATAAACCTCCTCTGCTTAATTATTGACTAAAGAAAATATATTATAACAAACATAATAATTTATCTTGACAATACTGTGTATCGCACATTATAATAAAATCAAAGGAGTTGATCTTATGATTGAGCTTGAAGCTATACTACAGAACATACAACAGGAGATGAGAAGAGGCACCTTGATACTTGCTGTGCTAACACGGATGGATGAGCCGCAATATGGCTACTCTCTAATACAATCCCTGGACGAGATGGGGGTTTCAGTAGACCAAAACACACTCTATCCATTACTTCGAAGGCTTGAAAAGCAAGGTCTTCTTGAATCAATCTGGGAGGTTGAGGAAAACCGTCCACGTCGATACTACAAAATCAGCAAGCTGGGCACTGAGGTCAGAGATGCCCTAATCACTGAATGGAACAAGCTGACTGAATCGATGTCAAAGCTTATAGGAGGCTTGAAATGATTAAGGATTATTTATATGCAGTAGGAAAGTATCTACCCCCTTCACAACGAACGGATGTATTAAAGGATGTTGAAGCGAATATTTATGACTATCTTGAAGAAAATTTTGGAAGCAGGGAATACGGTGAGAAGGAAGTGGAAAGTGCTCTGCTTTATCTCGGAAACCCAAGGACGGTAGCAGAAGGCTACCTTGACAGACCCAGGTGTCTTATTGGTCCCCCTTATCTTGATATTTACTATTTGGTCGTAAAGCTTGCAGTGTTTGGAGTAGCCATTGGGATCGGAGTATCACTAATAATTTCCTTCAATGACTTTGGACAGCTTCCGGAATTCATGCTTAAGCTCCTTGCTGGAATTTGGCAGGCTGGAGTCAGCGTCGTAGGTACAGTCACAATCATATTCGCAGCTCTGTATCGATTTGCTCCTGAAAAAGAGAACTTTAAAGATGAAAAGTGGAGTATTAAAGACCTGGAGAAAGCGCCTGATGAAAGTGAAAAGGTCAAGCTTACCGACCTCATATTTGAATCAGCTTTCGCGATAATTTTTCTGGTTATTTTTAACTTCGATCTCTTAAGCGGATTAAGAA
>DAIPJA010000055.1:0-10974 GCA_036770525.1 Gudongella sp.
AGCATGAATTCAAGGGGAAGACTTGTTTATGAAGAAAAATGCAACATCAGGACTGATTTTCAAAGGGACAGAGACCGGATAATCCATTCAAAGGCATTCAGGCGTCTGAAGCACAAGACACAGGTATTTATTGCTCCGGAAGGAGATCACTTCAGAACAAGGCTTACACATACCCTTGAGGTAGCGCAGCTTGCCAGGACTCTTGCACGTGCTTTGAGGCTAAACGAAGATCTTGTGGAGGCTATTGCACTTGCTCACGATCTGGGTCACACTCCATTCGGGCATACTGGAGAGTCGATACTGAACAAACTTAATCCAAGAGGCTTCACACATACAGATCAAAGTCTGAGAGTGGTAGATCTTCTCGAAAGCCACGAGAGAAGAAAAGGGTTGAATCTGACATATGAGGTCAGGGAAGGGATAATGAATCACTCCGGTGAAAGAGTATCAGAAACTCTGGAGGGTCAGATAATCAAGTATGCAGACAGAATAGCCTACATCAATCACGATATTGATGATGCCATAAGAGCTGGCATCATAAGCGAAAAAGATCTCCCTTCCGACTGTGTAGAGGTTCTGGGATACAGCCATGGAAACAGGATCAACACAATGATCTCTGATTTGATAGAAACAAACTACGGTAAGAATCAACTCCAAATGAGCCCCCTTATAGGTGAAATGACCAATAAGCTTAGGGACTTCATGTTTGAGGAAGTATACTTTAATAAAAACGCCAAATCGGAGGAAGGGAAGGCTGAACACGTTATAACCGTACTCTTCAATTATTACTGGAATAACAGCAACAGACTACCTTCAGATCATCTGGCACTTTATAGAGATGACGACTATGCTCTGGAAGATGTTATTTGTGATTATATTGCAGGAATGACGGACAGGTATATTGTGAATCTGTTCCAGGAGCTTTTTATTCCAAAGCCGTGGAGGTGACATAACAATTATTTAACAGTTTTTAATAAAGCACTTTGAACTTTTAGTAATTTGTATTATAATTGATTGGTATGCTCAGGTGGTGATCAGATGGCTGATGGTAAAAATGATATGCTTGATAAAATTAAGGATAGACTCGATATAGTGGAGCTGATCGGTGAATACGTTCATCTAAAAAAATCCGGTTCAAACCATATGGGTTTATGTCCATTCCATAGTGAAAAAACCCCTTCATTCACCGTTTCTGACTCCAAGCAAATGTTCCACTGCTTCGGGTGTGGGGCTGGGGGTGATGCAATAACCTTCGTTATGAGAAGAGAGAACCTGGATTTTGTTGAAGCGCTGAAATTTCTCGCAGAAAAATATAATATCCCATGGGAAGATTCCGGGAATCAGGAGAGCTCTGAGTTCAAGCGGGTCTTTTATGAGATAAACAAGGAGGCTGCACGGTACTTTCATCAAAACCTGATGAAGCATAAGGAAGCAACTGCTTACCTTAATTCTCGGGGAATAGGCTATGAAACAGCAAGAAAATTTGGGCTTGGATTTGCCTCAGACAGCTGGGAACAGCTGATGAATTTTCTAAAAGAAAAAGGATTTTCCGAAGCAGACATAGAGAAAACTGGTTTAATTGGAATAAGAAAAAATGTTACCGGGTTTTATGACAAGTTTAGAAATCGGTTGATTTTTCCCATAGTAGATACAAGATCCAGGGTAATCGGTTTTGGAGGCAGAGTGCTTGACAAAAGCCTTCCAAAGTATCTAAATTCTCCTGATACAGTGGTTTTTAACAAGGGAAACCATCTTTATGGACTGAACATAATAGATAAGAACAAAAATCGTAATAGGATAATGTTGGTGGAAGGATATATGGACGTTATCTCGTTACATTCAAACGGCATAGATTATGCAGTAGCAAGCCTTGGAACTGCTCTGACGGAAACTCAGGCAAAGCTTTTGAAAAGGTATGGCGACGAGATTTACATTTGCTATGATGGTGATCAGGCAGGCATAAGAGCCACAGTAAGAGCCATTGATGTAATGCAGAGACTGGATCTTGAGCCCAGGATCGTAATGCTCCCTGAAGGAATGGACCCTGACGACTTTATAAAGAACAACAGCCTGGCAGCATTTGAAAAAAAAGTTGCAGAATCGTTAAATCATATTGATTTCAAGGTATATATACTGAAAGGGAAGCATGACCTGACAAATCCTGAGGGGAAAATCCGCTTTACTCAGGAAGCTGCAAGGATGCTGAAGGAACTTAAGTCGCCCATACAGCAGGATGTCTACATTGAAAAGCTTTCGTCAGAGCTTGCCATAGCCAAGGAAGCTATAGCAAGTGAAATGAAGGGGCCAAGACGTATAAGAGAATACAAATCGCCTGAGATAAGGCCTGTATCATCTGTAGTTCTCGAACCTGCCAGAAGAAAGGCTGAGGCTGACCTTATAAGTATAATGGCATCAGGCAGAAATAATTATTCAAAAATAACAGCCGATATCTCGATGGACGAGTTCGGAGACCCCGACTGCAGATTCTGCTACAAATTAATACAGGAAGGTTACTCTTCTGATGACGAATTGAACAAAGAAGCACTGTTAAAAGAGCTGGATTTTGATGATAACGGAAGTGAGAGACTTAAACAGCTATTGACCAGAACCACAGAATACACACCCTCAAATCTGGATAAAGTCATTGTCGATCTTATCAAAACAATTAGACTGGATAGATTGGAAGCAGAGCGAAAAGAGTTGAAGCATGAGATAGAAACATTGGACAGCAGTGCAACTGATGGAGAAAGATTGTCTGAACTGCTGAGGATTTTGATTGAGATAGATAAAAAAATAAATCTCATTAGTTAAGTAGGGAGGAAACGAGTTTGGATGACATTTTGAAAGACCAAGAAAAAAATCTTACAAATAAACAACTTGCAGAAAAAAAGCTTTTGTCGAAGGGGAAAAAAAGTGGTTTATTGACCTATAAGGAGATAATTGACACCCTGGAGGCAATCGATTTGGATCCTGAAGAGATCGATGAGATTTATCAGAAGCTTGAGGATAGCGGTATTGATATTATGGGAGATAAGGAAGAGGAAGAGTCCATCATCAATGATGACTCCGAAGACGACGAAATAGACAGCGCTATCGACATAGAGGTTGATGAAGAGGAAGAGGAAGAAATTAAAGAGGATCTCTCAGTTCCCAAAGGGATAAGCGTGGACGATCCGGTTAGGATGTATCTTAAGGAAATCGGAAAGATACCTTTATTGTCAAGTGAGGAAGAGATAGATCTT
Organism: Gudongella sp.; assembly: GCA_036770525.1. GTDB lineage: Bacteria > Bacillota > Clostridia > Tissierellales > Tissierellaceae > Gudongella. The sequence continues at coordinate 3,243 of DAIPJA010000055.1, forward strand.
GCCATGCGTATGGAAGAGGGCGATGAGCTCGCCAAAAAGAAGCTTGCTGAAGCCAATCTAAGACTGGTAGTCAGTATTGCAAAAAGGTATGTCGGCAGAGGTATGCTGTTTCTTGACCTTATCCAGGAAGGGAATCTGGGATTGATGAAGGCGGTAGAGAAATTCGAATACAGAAAAGGTTTTAAGTTCAGTACCTATGCAACCTGGTGGATAAGACAGGCCATAACAAGAGCTATCGCTGACCAGGCCAGGACCATCAGAATCCCGGTTCATATGGTTGAGACGATCAACAAGCTGGTTAGAGTGCAAAGACAGTTGGTACAGGAACTGGGGAGAGATCCATCACCTGAAGAAATCGGAAACGAGATGAGTCTTGATGTTGAAAGAGTAAGGGAAATAATGAAAATAGCACAGGAGCCTGTTAGCCTGGAAACTCCTATCGGGGAAGAAGAAGACAGCCATTTGGGGGACTTTATACCTGATGAGGATGTATTGGCACCTGCAGAGGCTGCAACCTTCACAATGTTAAGGGAACAGCTTATTGATGTTCTTGACAGCCTTACACCCAGAGAGCAAAAGGTATTGAAGCTTAGATTTGGTCTTGACGACGGAAGAGCAAGAACTCTTGAAGAGGTAGGCAAGGAGTTTGAAGTTACAAGAGAGAGGATCAGACAGATTGAAGCTAAAGCGCTGAGAAAGCTGAGACATCCTAGCAGAAGTAAAAAATTAAAGGATTTTCTTGAATAGATAAGATTCGCTATGCGAATCTTATTTTTTAAAGGAGGGAAAATTTTGAAGCTGGACAAAAGACTTCGCACAATTGCAAACCTGGTACCGCAAAATTCTATAGTTGCTGATATAGGTACTGACCACGGTTATGTCCCCAAATATCTCATAGATAATGAAATAGCTAAGCTCGTTATCGCAAGCGATGTAAGTGAGGGTTCATTGGCAAAAACCGCTGCCTATGTTGAAGAGGAGAATCTCGCCGACTCTATCATACCGAGGATTGGATCTGGTCTGGAACCTATTAAGCCCTTTGAGGTAGATACTGTAATAATAGCCGGGATGGGAGGAATCCTCATATCTGAGATATTAAGGGAAAGCCGAAAAAAAGCAGAAACCTATCTTCGATTCATTCTCCAGCCAATGGTAGGAAGCAATGAGCTGAGAAGATATCTTATAGAAAACGGATTCAAGATAGTAGACGAGGACCTGGTCCGAGAAGATGGGAGATATTATGAGATAATCGTAGCTGAGAATGGTCTGCAACGCTGCCCTGAGGATGTATACCTTGAAATAAGCCCTATCCTGATAAAAAAAGAACATAAATTATGGAGAGAATTCGTAGAGTGGAAGATAAATGCTCTTGAGGTTATAGTAAGCGAACTGGAAGGCCAGAACAGCGATAAAAGCCTAAAGAGATTAGATGAGCTAAGCATAAAGATCAATAACTTCAGGGAGGTGCTCCGAGGTTGAAAATTTTAGAGATCATTGAAATTTTGGAAGAATGGGCAGACCCATGTTTAATGGATGATTGGGACAATGGAGGGCTCCAATACGGTTCAATAGATCAGGAGGTAAAGGGCATCCTTATAGCCCTGGATGTCACTGAGGAAGTGCTTGAATATGCAATCAAATCCGGATCAAACCTCATCATATCGCATCACCCTTTGATATTTAAAGGAATTAAGGATCTTAGCCTTTCCACACACCAGGGAAGGATGGCTTATAAAATAATTAAAAATGACATCGGAATATATTGTGCACACTCCAGCCTGGATCTTGCACCTGGTGGTGTAAGCGATGTGTTGGCCAATGAATTTGGAATATTAAACGGAACCCCTCTGAGGGTCCATGAAAAAAGTTCCCATTATGGAATATTGGGTTATGGAAGAGTTGGCGACATTGAATCTGTGGATCTCGAGACGCTCGCAAAGCGTGTTAAGGAGAAACTGGGTGTTGAAGTTTTAAGAGTTTATGGAGAAACAAAGGATCCTATAACCAGGCTGGCAGTATGTGGAGGCAGTGGAGCTGACTTTATAATAGATGCCGCATTCTCTAAAGCCCAGGCTTACATAACTGGTGATATAAAGTATCACGATGCACAGCTGGCCAAGGAGCTTGGGATAGTTCTAATCGACGCAACTCATTATCACACGGAAAAGCCTGTATTATTTGCTTTCAAAAGTAGGTTAAGGGACAAAATCCTCGAAGAAATGAACTTGGAGATTTATGAAGGACCAACATACGCTGTTAAACACTATTAAAGTGAGGAGTGGGAATATGTTCGACCTAAATTTGCTTGTAAAGCTTGACGAATATCTTAAGGGAGTGGAAGATCTGGAGAAACGGTACAAATCCCTCGAGAGGGACCAATTCCTCGTAGAGCTGGATCAAAACAGGATAAGGCTCCAGCAGGCCTTGGTCGATATAATCCGCAATGTGAAAGAAATCGAGAATGAGGCTGCTGAAGCTTCAGATAAGCTAAAGGCTTGCACCATTCGGCTGGATCATATAAATAAAACCCTTTATGACGGTTCCATCAGGGATCTGAAGCAAATGGAACACATGGAAAGAGAGTTGATTTCACTGAGGGACCAGAAAGAAGAGCTTGAGTGGAAGGAACTTCAATGTCAGGAGTCTATCGACGAGATGATAAAACAGAAATCAGACCTGGATGAAAAGCTTTCTTTCATAAAGGAAAAGTTTTCCACCCGAAGAGGTGAAGTTCGCCTCGAGGCGTCGAATATTAAAAATGAGATACTAAGACTAAAAAAGGAAGCTGAGAAAATAACACAAAATGCAGATAAGGATATATTAGCTGTTTACTATGAGATCAGGGCAAAGAAAGGCTCCGGAGCAGCAGTTATTACTAATAATATATGCACTGGCTGCAATATGATGATTGCGACTACTATCATCGACAGGATAAAAATGGGCAAGAGCATATTTTACTGCGAAACCTGCGGCAGGATCCATGTGATCCCAAGGAATTAGTCATGCGATCTTTGTATTCAATATTGATGAAATATATGATATAATGATCATAGAGTAAGTTGTTTGGTCGCATGTCTTCGACATGAGGAAAGTCCGTGCTCCGCAGAGCAGGATGCTGGATAACGTCCAGTGGGGGCAACCCTAAGGATAGTGCAACAGAAATAGACCGCCCGAAAGGGCAAGGATGGAAAGGCGAGGTAAGAGCTCACCAGCGTTTAGGTGACTAAACGGCTCTGTAAACCCCATCTGGAGCAAGACCAAAAGGGAGCAAGAAAAGGCGGTTGCTCGCTGCCGCTCCAAAGGTAGGTCGCATGAGCCTTTCGGCAACGACTGGCCTAGATAGATGACCATATAAACAGAACACGGCTTATAGACTTACTCCATCATGAAAACCTCGGGGGAATACCCGGGGGTTTTCTTTTTTATGCTTAAAATATTGATCAGTAAACGTTGAAAGATTGAACTTGGAATAAGCTTTATGAGCTCTGCTGTAACCGTTTTGTCATTAATTCATTGATTAATGACTCCAAGTATAATATAATAACCACATGCAGGCTAATCAAAGAAGGGAGTGTTTTCATGCAGAGAAAAAAACACCGACATTTACATAAGCTGGCATTGCTGTGCTTATTGATGGTAGTAGGATTTAAGGATTCAGGAATTCTGGTCCAGGACTATACTGCATTGTTGAATAACGGAGCAGCTATTGAACTTAAGGAGCACGAAAAGGTTGAAGTCGCCAAGGAAAATGACGACTCATATATTGTATATAAGGAGGGTGAATACCTCCAGATACCTAAGAACTCTATGATAAGAACCACCAGAAAAAGCGACAAGTTCACTGTTTCTGAAGAGGTAGAGCTTCTATCTGAACCACGTGAAGGCTCAAAAACAGTAAGGATGCTCGTGCCAGGTGAAGAGCTAATAATGGCATCATATGACCAGGATTACGGAAGGTTTGTAGCCGCTGCTGATTTTGGGATTGGTTATGTAAGAATGGATAAAATTGTAAGCAATATAGTTGAGAACATTTCCTACGGAGTTTCCAATATTTCTGCAATAGTAAGAAATGAGACCTCAATGATCGTCCTTGTTAAAGGAGAGACAGTTGGGGTAGTGGATTATTCAGAGGGAAAATATACTTTGGTTGATGAAGCCGGTCAAAAATATAAGGTAGATAAAACTGCTGTAAGTCTGTATAACAGTTTTGAGCAAATAACAAGAGCGGCAGACAGGAATTCCTCTAAGCAGCTTACCAGCTTGATAAAAGGAGCTTATTCACTTATTGGCAAGCGATACGTTTATGCGACCGCAGGGCCAAACACCTTTGACTGTTCGGGTCTGACCTACTATCTTTATAAGACTCACCTTGGCATATCGTTGCCAAGGAGCTCCTACCTGCAGCCAGGTGGAGGAACAAAAGTAGAGAAATCAGAGCTCAGACCAGGTGATCTGGTATTTTTCAATACTACTGGCAGCAGGATTTCCCACGTCGGCCTATATATCGGAGATGGCAATATGATCCATGCTTCTTCTACAAAAGGTCAGGTAAGGATCGACACGATCAATTCGGGATGGTATTATTCAAGGTATGTTACTGCTGTAAGAGTAATTAATTAATTTGTAAAGGATAAGGCACCCAAGAGGGTGCCCTTCATTTGTAGTTTGATAAATGTAAAGATATGAATAAAGGAGGATTAAGAGCATGGCAAAGGTTTTAAAGGGAAAGGAAGTTGCGGACAAGATAAAAGCTGAGATGAAGCTTTCAATTGAGGAACTTAAAAGAGAAGGAAGGACTCCATTATTAGCCATTGTTAGATTGGGCAACAATGCGGGCGATGTCTCCTACGAAAAAAGTATAGTCAAGGCATGTGAAGCTGCAGGAATTAAGTCGAGAGTTGTCGAACGCGAAACTACGATGACAACAGAAGAACTGGAAGGGCTTATGCAGGAGCTGAATGCCGATTCTGAAGTCTCCGGGATCCTATTATTCAGACCGTTGCCAAAACATATAGATGAGGAAAGGATCAGAAACTCAGTATCACCGGATAAGGACGTTGACTGCATGCATCCGCTTAACCTTGAAAGGATATTCGAAGGCAGGATGGACGGTTTTTCACCATGTACACCGAAGGCTGCAGTAGAGATACTTGTACACAATCAAGTTCCTCTGGAGGGTAGAAATGTAGTGGTCGTAAACAGGTCAATGGTTGTAGGAAAGCCACTTGTTATGATGCTCCTTGAAAAAAATGCTACAGTTACAATATGCCATTCAAGGACTAAGAATCTAAAGGAGCTGTGTTCAAAGGCTGACGTCGTTGTAACAGCCTTAGGCAAAGCCAAGTTCTTTACAGAGGATTATTTCAACAATGATTCAGTTGTTATAGACGTAGGAGTAAGTATGACTGAGGATGGAAAGCTTAGTGGAGATGTGGATTACGATAATGTTGAGGAAAAGGTATCAATGATCACACCGGTTCCTGGGGGAGTAGGGAGTGTAACAACCACAATACTATTGAATCAGGTCGTTCTCGCGGAACTAAAGAAAAAGTAATTAACAAATAATGAGCCTGGGCTTTTGCCCAGGCTCTATTAATTTTAGTTGCCGTTATTGCCATTCCCGTTTCCATTTCCATTCGGATTTGGGGCAGGATTACCACCATTATTGTTATTAAACCATTGCTCCAGCCAATCAAGAACCGGATTTTCAATTACTGTGGTTTCATCGTGATCAGTGCACACCTCAGTTGGAAGCTGGTAAGCAAAATCACTTGGTATGATTCCCTTGTGTTCCTCTGGAACATAAGGAGGAGTTCGTTGTATGAATACCCTTGTTTCTACATTTTCTTCAGGGCAGAATTCATTTGCCAGTTTGCCATTTGTGTTGTCTATCTGAGCTTCAACATGCATATCACAATATGCCTTAGGTACAGTTCCGCTTACAAACAGTTCTGATTTGACCACTCCTCTTGGATCGTGGGAGCAAAGCTCCGTAGCCAAAAGACCTGACTGTGTACAAATGCTTGCAGACACCAAACCATCCGGTCTTTCAAATGATGTCTTTCCCTCAAGACCTTCGTGGATGGTAGTATTTATATGCTGCCAAAGCTGAGCTGCAGTACTGCTGCTTCTCGAAAGCGTGATCCTTGGAGAATCGTTTCCTATCCAGGTTCCTGACACATAGTAAGGAGTATAACCTACAAACCAAATATCAGCCTGATTTTGTGTCGTTCCGGTTTTTCCTGCAACTACCATATTGTTCATTCTTGCTCTACCGGCAATTCCGTTTGCAACAGTCGTTCTCATAATATCACCCATAAGATATGCAACCTGTGGTGATGAAGCCATGGTTTCCTTTGGAGTATTATCTATTAGTAAATTGCCATTCTTATCAAGTATCTTAGTAAAAGCTATGGGTTCAACATATATTCCTTTATTGGCTATTGCCCCATAGGCTGCCGTAATTTCAAGTGGAGTCAAACCCTTTGTCATACCCCCAAGACCAAGTGAAGAAAGATTTTCATCATTGACCTGTCTGTTCTCGGTACTCGTTACAAAGCTGTCTCTTTCCGGGTGATCGACATCAATGATGCCGATCTTCTTAAGATGCTCAACAGAAGCAGTGATACCGATTTTTTGTAGCATTTTTACTGAATTGACGTTTACCGATTGCTCGACAGACCTTCTAAGTGTATGAAGACCTCTATACGAGTTATACCAGTTTTTTGGCCAAAGTTCACCGGCTCCGTTATAGAATGGAGTATCATCTATAGCTGTTGCTGCAGTTTGACCGTTGTTAAGTGCAGGCCAGTAAACTGCAATTGGCTTTATAGCTGAACCAGGTTGTCTCTGGGAATCAGTTGCTCTGTTTAGGATCCTAGTTCCGTCTACATCTCTGCCTCCAACTATAGCCTTGATATGACCTGTCCTGTAATCCAGTATTACAGTGGCCGACTGGGGTTGGACGACACCATCCTCATGAACATAAAAGTATCGATTGCTGATAATTATATTTTCCCCATTTTGCGAATAGAATTCCGGGTTGTCCTTCAAATAGGTGCTTTTTATTGTAATTACTCCGTTTTCAACACTAAATTGACCCTCTGGGACTACTATAGATCCTACTGAATGAGCAACGAGATTTTTTCGTTCATCGATCGTAAAAAAGTCCGTCACATCAAAGTGAGTAGGGTAAGGTGTGATTTTTGAGGTCTTAATAACGAGATCCCCATTTTCCAGCTTGTAGTCCTCTGGTGTCAGAATAAGATCATGGTCATCAGTCATTAGATTTGCTTTTGAATAATAGACTATTGAACCCTTTTCATCAACAACATTTCCAGCCTTATTAAGACTCCAGTCCACCAATACAGGACCCTTGAGGTTTTCTGTATTGCCAACCAGAACCTGTACAAAATTCTCATATATTTCCTCAAGTTGCTTTTGCATATTCATATCTATTGTCGCATACAGGGATAACCCACCAGTAAATAGCTCTGCCTCTGCCTGGGCTTTGGTATAGCCGAGCTTATCCATCATAGCCTCGATAGCCTGGGTTTTAACCAGATCTGCGAAGTAGGAGGTAATATCCTGAGGCTTTTTCTGCTCAGGTTTCAGGCTTGTTCTCATATCCTGAGCCAAAGCTTGGTCGTATTGCTGCTTGGTGATCTTACCTAATGCCAGCATTTGGCTCAATACAAGCTTTTGTCTTGCTTCAGAATCCTCATTGTAAACG
>DAIPJA010000056.1:0-10969 GCA_036770525.1 Gudongella sp.
GTGGTTTTTATCGGACTTTTTGCAGTGAAATCCTTCGATACGGGATTTTACGACGTGATATTCATGAACCTGATCGTACTTGTAGGCACAGTATTCATCATACAAGGACTTGCCGTAACAGACTATTACCTGCTTCAGCTTAAAATGAACAGCATAGCAAGGGGAGTACTCATGTTTATCCTCGTAATGCTGTCTCCGATGCTTACTATAATATCATTGCTCGGAGGAGCAGATATAGTATTGGACTTTAGAAAGCTTAGGAGAAGAAAACCCAGGTAGGAGGATTGAGATGAAAGACAAGCTATACACATGGGCAGACAACAGAATATATCTGATCATCATGGCTCTATTGGTTTTGATCCTGGCTTTTTTCCAGCCTATCGTCGCCTTTGTAATGGCGCTTGTGGTTGGGTATATGGTTTTCCATACCCACAGGAAAATCGAAGAGAAGAACCGGGAGCTTGCAAAATACATAGAGGGGCTTTCCCATACCTTTGATTCTGCTGCAAAGCATGCCATATTCAACATGCCATTTCCATTATCATTTATTGACGATGTAGGTAATGTCACATGGTACAACACCCCATTCCTCGAGTTGATGGGAGGAGGAGATGTCTTAAACAGGTCCATAAGTGAGCTGATACCAGCCTTTAACATCACTGAGCTGAGCAGGAAGAAGGAAAATGAACCGCTTGATATAAGCTACATGGACAAGTGCTTCAAGGTACTGCCAAACTTTATTGAGGGCAAGGGAAGCTTTACCAAGGGCAACATAACAATGCTGTATTGGGTCGAGGACACTGATTATCAGAAGCTTCTAAAAATGTACACAGATGAAAAGACCATAGTAGCCCTGATAAATGTCGATAATTATGATGATGTCAAAAACTCCACGCCTGATACCCACAGACCGATGGTACTTGCTGAGATCGACAAGCTGATTAGCTCTTACTTTGGAAAATATAACGGTCTGGTTAGAAAATATGAAAACGATAAATACCTTGTCCTGGTGGATCATAATGGCTTAATGGATATTAAGACAAAAAGATTTGACCTTCTGGATCAGATAAGAGATCTTAATATGGGGAACACTATACCCATAACCCTGAGCATCGGAGCCTGTCAGGCAGGAAAGACACTGCTGGATTCTTATAGAAATGCTAATGCTGCAATCGACATTGCCCTTGGTCGTGGTGGTGATCAGGCAGTTGTAAATATTGGGAACTCCTTTGATTTTTATGGCGGTAAGTCAAAGGCAATGGAAAAAAGAAACAAGGTTAAGGCAAGGGTTATAGGAGATGCTCTTAGGCAGCTTATAGACCAGTCAGGGATGGTATTCGTAATGGGGCATAAAAATCCCGACATGGACTCCATAGGATCATCCATTGGAATAATGAGAGCAGTCGAGAACAGAGATAAAAAGGCTTTTCTGGTCCTCAATGGAGAAAATCCATCAATAAGAAACCTTATGGACAGGATGAGACAGGAGGCACCGGAGCTCGAGGATAAAATTATCAATGGCGAGGCTGCACTGGAGATCATCGACGAAAAGGATCTTATGATAGTAGTGGATAATCACAAACCTAGTCTTACAGAGGCACCTGAGCTCCTGGAAAGGACCCACAAGGTAGTTGTAATAGACCACCACAGAAGAGGGGCTGAGTTTGTAAAAGACCCGGTACTGACATATCTGGAGCCCTATGCTTCATCGACCTCTGAATTGGTTACGGAGGTTTTGACATACATGAGTGATGAGACAAATCTGACTAAGTTTGAGGCTGAGGCCATGCTTGCTGGGATAACTGTAGATACAAAGAACTTCAGCTTCCAGACAGGGGTGAGGACCTTTGAAGCTGCTTCGGTCTTAAAGCGGGCGGGAGCAGATACTACTGTTGTAAAGCAGCTTTTCAGGGATGACTTCAGCACCTTTATAAACAAGGCTGAGGTCGTAAGGTCCGCGAAGATGGTTTACGATAAAATTGCAATTGGAAGACTGGAGGTTACCAACGAGGACTCCATACTAATAGCAGCTCAGGCTGCAAATGAGCTCCTGAACATAAACGATGTGGAGGCTTCCTTCGTGCTTAGCAAACTTGAGGATAAAATACACATTTCGGGAAGGTCTCTGGGTAACATAAGCGTTCAGCTTATCCTTGAGAAGCTTGGAGGAGGAGGTCACTTGACAAGTGCAGGCGCACAGATAGAGAAGCTTTCGATGAACGATGCAGAAAAACTGTTGATAGATATAATAGGCAAATTCTTAAAGGAAGGTGAAAAGAAATGAAGGTAATCTTGCTAAAGGAAGTAAAGGGCATGGGCAAGGAGGGAGATCTTGTCAACTCAAAGGACGGCTATGCCAGAAATTACCTGATTCCAAGAAACATAGCGATAGAAGCTACATCAGAAAACCTTAGGAAATGGGAGGAAGCAAAGAAACAGGAGGCAGCCAAAAAGAAGCAGGAGCTTGAAGAGGCAAAGTCTCTGAAGGAAAGACTGGAAAAACTAACTGTAGAGGTAAAAGCAAAGGGCGGCAGCGGAGGAAGACTTTTTGGATCCATAACCTCGCAGGATATTGCAGCAGCTCTCAAGGAGCAGCATGGAGTCGATATTGATAAGAGAAAGATAGAGATGAAGGACAATATAAAGAACGCAGGAGCTGCAGAGGTCGACCTTAAGCTCTACCCGGAGGTATCAGCTAAGCTGAAGGTGAACGTAGTTACTATATAAGAGGTGATTTTTTTGGATACTGGACTTGGCAGAATACCACCACACAGCCTGGAGGCGGAGCAGTCTGTCCTCGGAGCTATGCTCCTGGACAAGGAGGCAATCAATACAGCCATAGAGACTATACGTCCTGACGACTTCTATAAGGAAGCCAACCAGGAGATCTTTGAGGCTATGCTTGTTTTGAACAACAGAAACGAGCCTGTCGATATCATAACCCTTTCTGAAGAACTGAAGAGGAGGGGGACTATTGAAGCCGTCGGCGGGATTACTTATCTTGCCAATTTGTCCGGCAGCATTGCAACAACAGCAAATGCAAAATACTATTGTAATATAGTGGAGGAAAAATCCACCTTAAGAAAGCTGATAAGGTCCAGCAACGAAATAATGGGATTGGCCTATGAGAACAGCGAAGAGGTCAATGCAATAATCGAGAAGGCCGAGAAGAATATATTTGACATAACTCAGGGTGCACACAAGAAGGGGATAGTCCCCATAAGCGAGGTGCTGCTTTCGAGCTTTGCCCAGATTGAGGAAAGAGCTGCCAACAAGGGTGGTCTGACAGGTCTAACCACCGGTTTCTCAGATCTGGACAGAAAGCTGTCAGGTCTTCAAAAATCAGATCTTGTGCTTCTTGCAGCAAGACCATCAATGGGAAAAACCGCCTTTGGAGTAAATATCGCAACCAATGCATCCCTTAAGGGAGGCGGAAAGATAGCAATATTTTCACTTGAAATGTCCAAGGAGCAGCTGGTTCAGAGGATAATAAGCTCAACAGCCCATGTCGATCTTCAAAAGATAATCAGTGGAAACCTGGCTGATGATGAGTGGATCCAGGTGGTAAACGCCATGGGACCTCTATCCAGGATGGAAATATATATCGATGATACCGCAGGAATATCCATGATGGAGATGAAGGCCAAATGCAGAAGGCTTAAAGTCGAGAAGGGACTTGACCTGATCGTAGTCGACTACCTTCAGCTGATGCAGGTCGACGGCAGAGTGGAAAGCAGGCAACAGGAGATATCGGCAATATCAAGAGGGTTAAAGGGTCTTGCAAAGGAAATGGAGTGTCCTGTACTTGCATTATCGCAGCTGTCACGTGCTCCCGAGCTAAGAAGCGACCACAGGCCTATACTATCTGACCTTAGGGAGTCCGGTGCCATAGAGCAGGATGCTGACGTAGTATTGTTCCTTTACAGGGATGAGTACTATGACAAGGAGTCCGAAAAGAAAAACATCGGTGAGGTAATCATTGCAAAGCACAGGAATGGTCCTACCGGAAGTATAGAGCTGGTATTCAAGCAGGAATACACAAAGTTTCTTAATATGGAGAAATTTATCGATACTGACTGATCAGTTAATCGAGCTTTGTACCAGTATTGAATTAAATTAAATGTATCATGGCAGGGGTACCGGAGACCAGTCTCAGGTACCCCTTTAAGGAGGAATCAACTTGGAGCTGGAGGGAAAAAACCTTAAGCTTGCACCGCTTACAATGGAAGATGCTTACGACATGAGATCGTGGGGACAGCATAAAAGCAAGCTCCTCGCAGACTATAATTTCCCGTATATAAACGATACTGAGGTGAAGACCTGGTTCAGGTTCAAGACCTTCAACTGGAGGAACAGCTACTTTTCAGTACGGGACAAGGATGGAAGACTTGTAGGCTATATGGGGATCAAGAATAAAAGACCTTTCAAAAGGACAGCGTTTCTTGGGATCGTCTTTGACCCGGATAAGATCAATAAAGGGCTTGGGACAGAAGCGCTGGAGACGTTTCTTCCCTATTATTTCGAAAAACTAAGGATGAAGGCTCTACTTCTTGAGGTAGCAGAGTTCAATGAAAGAGCTATCCATGTATATGAAAAGCTTGGATTCAAGAAAACAGCATACTATCTGGACCCGTTTCCCGACCAGGGAATTGACCGCTCAGACCCGGAGCTAATTAGATGGAAATCATGCTTTGTATTTGACGGGGAAAAGATATATAATTATATTTACGAAATGAAATTGACCAAGGATGTGTATCTTTCAAGGAAAAGGAGCTGAGACGCAGGATGGGATTCAAGCTTGAGACCACTGATATGGACCTGGGTGACACACCTATTGAAAATATATTCCTCAATGATTTCATGCCAATGGCTAACGGGACCTACGTCAAGGTATATCTATTGGGCTATAAGTATGCCCATGACAGGGATGCTTCGCTGGAGCTTACTAATCAAACCATAGCAAGACACCTGGATGTTCCCTTGGAGGACGTGTTAAGAGCATGGGACTTCTGGGAAAACAAGGGGATAGTTGAAAAAAGCGGCGAAGATGATGTTAATTACCAGATAAAATTTTTAAGCCTTAAGCAGCTGTATATCAGAAATAATCTAATGGCTAAGCCGGTTCAAGTGAAAAAGGAAGAGAAGAAATCCTGGGCTGACGATCTTGTGGGAGCTCTTAAGAACCCTATGATAAACACCATGTTCAACAGGATCGACGATATAATGAGAAGACAAACCCAGGCAATTGAAAAAAAGAAGATACTGGACTGGTTCTACGATTACAATATGGATCCGGATGTAATAGAAAAGGCTTTTCAGTACGGAGTTGAGGCCAAGGGTAAAAAGCAGCTCAATTATATAGAGGGCATTGTAAGAAACTGGTACGACATGGGACTGACTACGATGGATTCAGTTGAAGAGTACCTGGCCAGGGAGGACCAGAGGTTTCACAGGTACCACAAGGTCATGAAGGCTGTAGGGCTCTCCAATAAGGGCTTCAACGAGGGAGACAACAAGCTCATATCGAAATGGTTTGATGAGTATGGCTACTCCATGGAAATGGTATTAAAGGGCTGTGAAGCCTCCAGCAAGGTTCAGTATCCAACCATAAACTATATTGATGGAGTCATCAGCGATTGGTATAAGAAGGGATTCAGAAGCGTGGAGGATGTTGAGGAAAGAGACAAACCGCCCGAGAAACAGACGCCAAGGACGGAAGTGAAACGAAATACAAGACAAAGCTACAAGACCAGGTTCCACAACTTCGAGCAGAGGTCATCAAAATACTCGGCCTCAGAGCTGGAGGACATTGCAAGGAAGAAAAGAGAAGCCCACAAGCTGAAGGGAAGGGATGAAGCTGATGAATAGCAGGACAAAGGCAGACATCCAGAGAATATATGAACAGAGAAGAGACAACAGTCAGAGAGCACTGGAGAAAAGACAGCAGGAGGTATACAGAAGACTTCCCAGAGTCAGGGAGATAGATGATGAGATAAGAAGAACAGGAATCCGTATGGCCAAGGCTGTTCTGGGGAGCTCTGAAGCTGCGGAGGATTTAGTTATCAAGACTCAGGAGCGTATCGAGGCACTGAAAATGGAGAAGGCATATCTCCTGACGGAGGAAAACATATCCGCTGACTATCTGGAGCCCAAATATCAATGCAGCCAATGCAAAGATACAGGCTATCTTGAAGACGGAACCAGATGCAAGTGTCTGAAGCAGGAGATGATAAACAGAGCCTATCAGATGTCCAATCTGGATAGGATACTCCATAAGGAGAACTTTCAGAGCTTTAATATTGATCTGTTTTCAGATATGCCGTTCGAGGGGGAGGCACTCACTCCAAGGGAAAACATGGCAGATATCGCAGGCTATGCCGAGGGATTTATTGGAAATTTCGACGAGGACAACGGTGAAAACCTTCTATTCTACGGAACAACAGGTCTGGGGAAGACCTTTCTTTGCAACTGTATAGCCAAAGCTCTTTTAGACAGGAACAAGATAGTGATATACCAGACTGCATTTACTATTCTGGATATTCTCGAGAGAAGAAGGTTTAGGCGTGATGAAAGCGATATGACAGACTATGAATACTCTATGCTCTTTGATGCAGATCTTTTAATAGTAGACGATCTTGGAACTGAGGTTTCAAACTCCTTTACCAACGCCGAGATATTCAACATAGTAAATACCAGACTATTGTCGGGCAAAAAAACCATTATATCAACAAACCTTACACCCAACGAAATTTCTGAGATATACACCGACAGAGTTTTTTCAAGGATTTTTGATAAGTTCATACCACTGAAGTTCTACGGCAAGGACCTGAGGTGGGAATAATCTATTGAGAGGGGTTAGTAAATGTCAAGGAAAGCAACAGGTATCCAGGACTATATCGTAAAAGTCCTAAACGGAATGGCTTTAGGCTTGTTCTCCTCCCTGCTTATAGGTCTAATAATCAAGCAGATAGGGACCTATGGAGGTCTTGAGCCCCTGATCCTATTCGGGAATGTCGCCCAGAGGTTAATGGGGCCTGCAATAGGAGTAGGAGTTGCCTACAGCGTAGGGGCACCACCACTTGGAATATTCGCGGCAGCGGCAGCAGGTGCTATTGGAGCTGGCAGTATATCCTTTGACGGAGCATCGGCTATCATTAAGACAGGAGAGCCAGTTGGAGCCTTTGTGGCCGCACTGTGCGGAGCAGAGATATCAAAGCTTGTCAGCGGTAAGACGAAATTCGACATTATCCTGGTGCCAATGGTAACTATACTTGTCGGTGGTTTTGTAGGAAGCTATATAAGTCCGTACATAGCAGCATTTATGACAGGCATTGGAGCTATAATAAACAGGGCAACAGAGATGCATCCAATCCCAATGGGGATAATCGTATCCGTAGTAATGGGAATAGTCCTTACTCTGCCAATAAGCTCAGCAGCTCTTGCCATATCCTTGAACCTGACAGGTCTGGCCGCAGGAGCAGCGACCGTAGGTTGTGCTGCCAACATGATAGGCTTTGCTGTGGCTTCCTTCAGAGAAAACAGATATGGCGGTCTTGTAGCGCAAGGTCTGGGAACTTCTATGCTTCAGATACCGAACATCGTAAAAAATCCGCTGATCTGGATACCGGCCATAGTGGCCTCGGCAATACTTGGGCCAGTATCTACATACATACTGCAAATGGAAAGCAACGCTTTAGGCGCAGGAATGGGTACAAGCGGTCTTGTAGGACAGCTGGCAATGATAGAAACTATGGGCGGCAGCCCGTATGTACTCCTTTTGATCCTAATGATGCACTTCGTATTCCCCGGGATAATAGCGTTTTCAGTATCCGAGTGGATGAGAAGAAAAGGCCTAATAAAAAAGGGCGACATGACACTATAGAGGGGGAATTTGATGAAGAAACCAATAGGAGTTATCGATTCCGGTATAGGAGGTCTTACCGTCGTGGCATCGATGCAAAAGCTGATGCCTGGGGAGGATATCATATACCTTGGAGACAGCAAGAATGTCCCATATGGAAACAGATCAGAGGAAGAGATCTACCTTCTTACCATGGCAATGCTTAAGTTTCTTGAGGAGAGAGAGGTAAAGTTGGCGGCAATAGCCTGCAACACGATCTCAACCATACATAAGAGATTCAAGGGCAAGCTGCCCTTTCCGGTTGTGGACATCGTAACCCCTACTGTGGACCACATAGATAAGATGGGAGCAGAAAGACTTGCGATCCTTGCTACTGAGTTCACCGTAAAAATGGGATCCTATGAGAGGATGCTCAGAGAAAGAAGACCCGGGATAGAGGTATTCAACGAAGGCAGCAGGGATCTTGCAACGCTGATCGATCGGGGAGAGTTTGACAGTCAGGCTACCTATGACATCGTCAAGCATCATCTTAACAGCATAAAGGGTAAGGGCGAGGTTTACAACATAGTACTGGCTTGTACTCATTATCCTATCGTTGAGGAAATTTTCCTGGATATAGACCCCTCCCTGAATTACATAAATCCTGGATTCCAGCAAGCCAAGGCGATCAGAGCTCAGCTTCACGAGTTGGAGCTTCTTCAAAGAAACGGCCTTGGGAGAGTGGAGATATATACCTCCGGAGATCCGGATATATACAGGAAGGCGGCAGAAAAGCTTGGGATAAAGAGAATGAGTGAGCCGAAGACAGTCGTGATAAAGGAGTACACTGAATAGGTATTGACATCTGACATTATTGTGCTATATAATTAGCTTTAATTAAATATTGCGAAGAAGGGAAATAGTACACAGCAATTCCTCATAGAGAGCCGGTGGTCGGTGTGAACCGGTAGGATAAGCTGTCGAATCCAGCCCTGAGCAATGGTGCTTTGAGTGGACCTTAAACGGTCAACTAGGGTGGCAACGCGGGTATATTCCCGTCCCTAATCACAGGGACGGGTTTTTTTATTTCAAGGAGGGATATTATGCTGGATATTAAAAGAATAAGAATGGATTCAGAGGGCGTGCTTAAGGCACTTGCAAAGAGGCACGGAAATTTCCCCATCGAGCAGCTGCTAAAGCTTGATGAAGAGAGGAGAACCGTTCTTGTAGAAGTAGAGGAAATGAAGGCTGAGCAAAACAGAGTGTCCAAGGAGATTCCAAGGCTTAAAAAAGAAGGCAAGGACGTAGCCCCAATATTTGAAGAGATGAAGGAGCTTGCTGAAAAGGTAAAGGTACTGGACATAAGGGTCAAGGAAGTGGACGATGAGATAAAAACCCTTCTGCTTCAAATACCAAATACCCCTCATGAGACCGTTGTCGAAGGAGAATCAGATGCTGACAACGTTGAAATGAGAAAATGGGGTGAACCAAGACAATTTGATTTTGAACCTAAAGCCCACTGGGATCTGGGGACGGAATTGGGAGTACTGGACTTTGACAGGGCAGCTAAGATATCAGGTGCAAGGTTTAGTGTATTCAGAGGCGCTGGAGCAAGGCTTGAAAGGGCAATAGTCAACTTTATGCTGGATCTTCATACGGAGAACCATGGATATATGGAGATGGCGACCCCATATATGGTCAACAGGGACAGCATGATAGGAACCGGACAGCTCCCGAAGTTTGAGGAGGATATGTTCCATGTTCCTGCGAAGGACTTTTTCCTTGTTCCTACAGCAGAGGTTCCACTTACCAATCTTCTAAGGGATGAGATCCTTAGAGAGGAGGACCTTCCAGTATATTTCACTGCATATACACCATGCTTCAGAGCAGAAGCCGGCTCAGCAGGAAGAGATACCAGAGGCCTGATTAGAAACCACCAGTTCGACAAGGTAGAGATGGTTAAATTCGCCCATCCGGATAAATCCTATGAAGAGCTTGAGACGCTTACGGCAAATGCAGAGGAAGTCCTCAAACGTCTGGGGATACCATACAGAGTAGTAATGCTAAGCACCGGCGACCTTGGCTTCTCATCGGCAAAGACCTATGACGTCGAGGTATGGATGCCAAGCTACGGAAGATACGTGGAGATATCAAGCTGCAGCAACTTCGAGGATTTCCAGGCTCGAAGGGCTAACCTCAGATTCAGAAGCACTGAGACAGGGAAGGTTGAATATCTGCATACACTCAATGGATCAGGTCTTGCGGTAGGAAGAACATTTGCGGCTATACTGGAAAATTATCAGCAAGCCGATGGATCTGTCCTGATCCCCGATGTATTGAAAAAATACATGGGAGGTATTGAAAAGCTTTAAGATCAAGGAATCAACATAGACCGGATATTATCGTCCGGTCTTTCATTATTTGCATATTGAGAGGCTAAAATAGCCGAAATATCAAATATTTCAACTATTCAACAAATTTTGAGTAGAATCCAGGCGGGTTTTCAGTTATAATATATTTATGAAGCTGCTTCGCTAAAGAAGTAGCTTGAGTCAGCACAAAAAGAAAAGGGGGAAGAATATGAACAAGAAGATTTTATCTTTAATGATGGTTTTAGTACTTACTATGACTATGCTGATTGGATGCGCACCAAAGGCTCCAGAGGCTCCAGCTGAAACACCTGCAGAAACACCGGCTGAGACTCCAGCAGAAACTCCTGCACCACCGGTTGAGAACGTTTTCGTATCGATCGCAACAGGCGGAACAGGCGGAACATATTACCCACTTGGCGGTGCAATGGCTAAGATATTCAATGAGAATATCCCAGGAGTTACTGCTAACGCTCAATCAACTGGTGCATCTGTTGAGAACGTAAACCTTGTTTCCCAAGGCGAAGCTGAAGTTGCCTTCGCACAAAATGACGTAACTTACTATGCTTGGACAGGAACCGAGAGCTTTGACGGAAAAGACAAAATAACAAACATCAGAGGAATGGCTATGCTTTATCCAGAGGTAACTCAGGTTATTGCCACAGCTGAATCAGGAATCAAGAACATAGCTGACCTGGCAGGCAAAAAGGTTGCCGTAGGAGCACCTGGATCAGGTACAGAGGTAAATGCAAGACAAATG
>DAIPJA010000260.1:0-2083 GCA_036770525.1 Gudongella sp.
TTCAGAGTCAGATCTTCGTTCTAAGCTATCCAAAAGCGAGTCATCGATAATCATATCTGCCTTGGATAGAAATGGCTGGGATATGGATGGAAAAATCAAAACCGCTGAAGAACTTGGTATCAGCCTAAGAACCCTCTACCGAAGACTAAAATAAGCCACTGGGAAGCCACCGGGGACGGTCCTTTTTGGCTGGAAATATTGCGATTTCGCAACAAACTCAGCCAAAAAGGACCGTCCCCGGTGGCTGATGTTCTTATCTTGTTCCTGTCATTTCTTCCTCTCCCAGGAGAATCGCCGCTATTTTTTCTGCTGTCATGATTCCAGCTTTTACCTGCGCTTCCTTGGTGCTTGCCCCTAGGTGCGGAGTAGCTACTACATTATCAAGTGTAAGCAATGGGTTGCCAGTACAAGGCTCATCAACAAACACATCCAGGCCAGCACCAGCTATCCTTCCTTCCACAAGAGCCTTATAAAGAGCATTCTCATCTACTAACCCGCCTCTTGCGCAGTTGACTATCCTGAGATCCTTTTTTGCAAGCTTGAGCTCTTCTTCACCTATAAGTCCAAGGGTATCCTTGGTCTTAGGCATATGTACCGTTATAAAATCACATATTTTCATAAGTTCATCTATTGTATCTACCTTCTTTACATTCAATCTTGCCATATCAAGCTCAGGTATAAAAGGATCATAAGCAACAGTTCTCATCCCAAATGCCTGAAGTCTTGCCGCCACCATTTTCCCAATCCTTCCAAGCCCTACTATCCCAACGGTTTTATCGTAAAGCTCAACACCCATCAATCTGTTTCTCTCCCATAGACCGTCCCTGAGAGTGCTGTCTCCTTTGGGCAAGTTTCTGCAGACAGCAAGAAGCAGCGCAATAGTATGCTCAGCAGCTGCTATCGAATTCGAATCAGGAGCATTGATACACTCGATTTTCTTCTCAACTGCATACTTCACATCGATATTGTCCATACCGTTCCCTGCTCTACCAACTACCTTCATTTTTGCAGCTGAATCAAGAAGCTCTCTGTCGACCTTTGTTGCGCTTCTTACTATAAGTGCATCATAATTTCCGATAATATCCAACAGCTCATTTCTTTCGAGATTCAGTTTCTCATCAACCTGCAAACCCCTTTTTCTCATCAACTCGATGCCTCTACCGTCGATTTTTTCAGTTACCAGTACCTTCATTTTGACCCCTCCAATTAGAATTTTTGAGAATAAAAAAACTCCTGCCCATGACATAACATTGTCAAGGGCGGGAGTATACTCGCGCGGTGCCACCTTAATTCATCATCCAGACTTCGAATGAACTTTTCGCGTGTAACGGCGCTACGACCGGACAGGTCTTCCCTGTCTGCTCAGGAGTGGATTCACCGTTTTCATTCACCAATTCGCACCATACATTGGCTCTCTTAATCCTTACTTGCGGTTACGATCTCCATTTTCGCAAAACTATTCTCTTGTCTCGCTTTACTGCATTAAATATATTACTGCTATTCTAATCCTTCCTGGAGCCTGTGTCAACCATTTTATTTATGAATTTCTACAATTCTTCCCATCAGGATCAAATGGTGGTCACCCTGAGGATAGCTGCCTTTGTTGATCGAGGGGTCAAGCTTATCGGGATCCAGTTGAGCCTTATAATCAACCTTGCACTCATAGCTTATTTTGCAGTCACCAATATGTGGTACAGATACCTTTGAGCCTTCAATCATCTTAAAACTGCATTCATTGATTTTATCGATATCCCTACCAGATTTTGTACCGCAGATCCTAAGCTCTTCCTTCATTTTCCCCTTATGGGGGATACTTACGACAAATTCATCTGCATCCTTCAATAACTCATAGGTATACCTTGTCGGTCTGACGGCGACCAACATATGGGAATGATTCCACATAAAACCCAAAAATCCCCATCCTATCTGCATTACATTGACCCTGTCATCCTTCCTGGCAACAAGGAAGGCCCGGCCATTTTGTATATCATTCAACACTTCTTCTGCATCTATAAAAAAATGCTCTCTCATGTCTTACCTCCTTTTAACCAACTATGTCAAAATCATAGCTTTGCGATTCTTT
>DAIPJA010000261.1:0-2080 GCA_036770525.1 Gudongella sp.
ATCAGATAATTCGAAATTTGGAGCGACTGCGATCAATGTGGGACTTTTCTGTATGGGGCCGGCTGTTCCTCTCTATAAAAGCCTTGGAAGAAAGAAAACTCTTTATCTTATTATGACCGGTGATCTTATTGGTGCTGAGGAAGCTCTAAGGATCGGTTTGATAAACAAGGTAGTACCGGCTGATAAACTGGAAGAAGAGACGATGAAATTCGCGGAGAAGCTTGCTGCTAAAAGTCCCAGGGCAATGCAGCTTGGCAAGAAGTCATTTTATCAAATGGAGGATATGAAATTTGAGGATGCATTGGAATTAACAAATTACCATTTTGCTTCCCTCTGCACAACAGATGAAGCTATGGAAGGAGTCAAAGCGTTTCTGGAAAAGAGAGATCCCAAATGGAGTAAAATATAAATTTATTAAGACTGCGAAGTGATTCGCAGTCTTTGTCATATGGAATGACAATATAAAAATGTCTGATAGACACATCTAGGAGAATAATATAATATGAAGTTGATGATATGAGGAGGGAGACAAATATGAGAAGAATAATCAGCTACATACTTATTTTATCCATTATTACAGGTTTATCAACCGGATGCGGAGGTCAAAAGACAGTTGATAGCAGCTTTAACTTATCTGAGCCATTGATTGGTAGAGTTGATAACTCTGGAGCTTCAATAGGTGATCTTGAATCTAACGGAGTAAGTCTGGACATTGCTGTTGATGCCTTTGCGACGGCTCAGACTATAACAATGTCTCCTGTAGATGAATACGAGGTACCTGATAAGAACAGGGCACAGCTGCTTAGTGCACCCCTAAAAATAGATGTAGATCAAGACTTAAAGAGATTTGATGCCCCGATAACTATAAAAATGAGCTTAAACAATGAAGAGGTCGAGATAATAGAGCAGGGAGATGAGATTTGGGGTGCTTATTATAATGGCTCTGACTGGGACTTTGTAAAGCCTTCAATAGTGGATACAGAAAAGAGATTTATTGCATTCGATACATATCATTTTAGTACATATTCAAAGGCTCAGGTTGAAAAAGATGAAATAATCAATAAATTTTCTGAAAGCAATGCTCTGGAGCAATGGAATGCAAGGAATGGAAATACTGCTATAGATGAAGAGACCAAATCGCTGATAAAGGATATTCTTGTCAACAAGATGGGACTTGGGGGGAATCCTACGTTGGAGGAGGATATAATAGCTGCGGTATTAAAAGAGGATGCGTACATAAATCTTCTAAACGACTATTCTGAAGGTAATGTCGACGCATACTCACAGACTATAGCTCTGCTTGCAGGAGAAAAAATCGTAGACATCATCAGTGAATATCCAGAATCTGTTGCGGGAGAAATACTATCAAATGTGACTGAGCATGCAAGCAAGATAGGTACCGGAGTACAGATGGCTACTCATCTTGTCAATGGAGAGTATACTGAAGCGATGAAGGCACTTTCAAATGAGATAATCGATTCATATCCGCTCACTAAGATGCTTAAGACAGCCGCGGAAATCACAGAAAGGCAAATTGCAAGATGGAAGGACCAGGAGCTTGAGGCTGCTTATCAGGTATATAAGAATGGTGCTGAAAGCGATATTCCATGGTGGGGATATAATGCTGAAAAAGGAAATTTTGAGGATGTATGGTCACAGATGAAAGGACTGCAGACAAAGGTGCTATCAGATGCTATAGCAGATGAAGCCGCCAGGATGGGGGTTGCGCCGGATCAGTTGGGTGAAAAAGTCCTTGAAGGGATCAGAGTCAAAGCCAAGGAGAATCTAAAAAAGGAATTTGAGGAAAGAGTACTTGGTGAGAGTGAGATCGAAAAAATAAAAAATGATAATCTTAAGCTTATTGAGGTGTACAGAAAGGCTAACCTTCTTGAAAAATACAGATACGGCTACACTGAGAGCACAGACCTGGAGCAAATGCTGGATAGGCTTTTCAGACTAAAGGCGAGGATACTAAAGGACACTAAATCAAGGATGACAAATGTAGATTTGCCTGATAAAGGTGAGATTTCAGCTGAGACGATAGCAATACTTAGTCAAATATGGTATACCCAACCGGATG
>DAIPJA010000057.1:0-10852 GCA_036770525.1 Gudongella sp.
AAGGTGAAAATATTAACGGAGGTGCGGTAAATGTATCTTGATTGTTTAGAGACAGTAAAAGGCTTGACAAAAGAGCTGGTGAAGATTCCGAGCATAGTAAAAACCAGCGGTGAGAGTGACGTGGCAAGATGGATCTACAATTATTATCTGGGTCTTGACTACTTCAAACAATACCCTGAGCAGGTAGTGCTTCAGGAGACCATAAATGACGAGATCGAAAGACACAACGCCATTGCTATGGTAAGAGGCACAAAGGGTGACTCAAATAGGACTATTGTCCTTATGGGCCATCTGGACACAGTAGGCGTTGACGATTTTGGAGTTAACAGGGAGGCTGCCTTTGATCCCGATAAGCTTCCGGATGTACTTAAATCCTTGAACGTATCTGAGGAAGTCATGAAGGATATCGAGTCCGGTGAGTATATGTTTGGCAGAGGGGCTCTCGATATGAAGGGCGGAGTTGCAGGTCATATGTATATGATCGAATACTTTTCGAAGCATCCTGAGGAGTTGAACGGCAATCTTATAGCAATAGCGGAGTGTGATGAGGAAGACAACTCTCACGGCATCATATCAGCATTGAAGATCCTCTTGAAATGGAAAGAAGAATATGGTCTTGAGTATGTGGCTGCAATAAATGCGGATTACTCCACACCCTATCATCCTCTGGACAACAATCAATACGTATACTTTGGAACCATAGGAAAGCTATTGCCGTCCTTCTATGTGACAGGTAAGGAAACTCACGTTGGCAACTCCTTCGGTGGATTTAACCCAAACAGCCTGATCGCTGAGATCAACAGAAAGATAGATCTTAATTCAGAGCTTTGCGATGAGGCTCAAGGCGAGGTAACAGTTCCTCCGACAAGCCTTAAGCAAACCGACACCAAGGTTGGTTATACCGTACAGACTCCACTTGCGGCTTACAGCTACTATAATTTCTTTACGCACAGCATGAGCCCCAAGGATGTAATAGAGAAGGTCAAGGGCAAGGCCGAGGAAGCCTTCGACGATCTTCTTGATTATATGGACAGGGAATACAGAAATTATTGCGAGATGGGCAAGCACACCTATACTCCCCTTCCATACAGAAAGAGAGTCTATACCTGGGAAGAATTCTACAATGAGCTTGTGACCATTCATGGCGACAAGTTCAGGCTTTATCTGCACAACTTTGCAGCAGATCTTAATAAGACCAATCCATCCATGGATCTTAGAGACTTCTCAGTAGCAGTTATCCAGGAGGCATGGAAGTGGTCAGTGGATAAGTCACCTGTTGTAATAATCTACTATTCATCCCTGTTCTCATCGAGAATCGAGATGACAGGAAAGACTGATATGGAGAAGGCACTTCTTGATGCAGTCAAGGATTCAATAGCGCAGGTTCAAGAGCACTCAGAAAAGCCGATAGTGGTAAAGATGTTCTACCCATACATCTCCGACTCAAGCTTTATGGCCCTTTCTGATGATCCGGATGAGCTTGTTTCGCTTGAAAAGAACATGCCAAGCTGGGGTACCAAGTACAATCACCCCATAGAGGATATATTGAAGATCAATGTTCCAGTAGTAAATATTGGAACATTCGGCAAGGACGGCCACTCCCTAACTGAGAGGGTGCATATTAAGTACACCTTCGAGAATGTTCCTAATATGACATATAATACTATAAGGAGCCTGTTAGGCTAATTTACAAATCACAATTCACAATGCACAATTGTTTTGCCATCCCGACCGTAGTATAGGGATCTCAAAAATATCCCTCTCCCCGTTCCCATCGATAACACATTTATCGATCCGAGCGTAGAGAGGGATTATTTTTTTGGTTGAAATATTTAAATCCAGTGATATAATCTTCCCAGGAGTGTGATTATGAATGAGGAAAATTATTGGTCTCTTGCTGGCCATTTTACTGGTACTACAGCCTATTCAGCTGGAGGCGGCCGGCTTCAGAGACGTTGCAGCAAACGACTGGTATTATGAAAATATATCAAGGCTTGTCCGCCTTGGAGGCTTCAGCGGATACCCAGATGGTACATTTAAGCCCTCTCAGACTATGACTAGAGCCGAATTCATTAAGGCTACGGTATCGCTTCTGGGCTACGATGATATTGCACCAACGAGAAATCACTGGGCCAGCGGATACGTGGACAAGGCATTGAAACTGAAGATACTTTGTTCAGATATGACATATGATCTGGATGGGTACATAACAAGGTACGATATGGCGAGGATATCATCCCGTGTACTGGCGTACCAGAATCTGTTGCCTGACAATACACTTTTGCAATACAGCAGGCAGATAAAGGATCTAAACAAAATCCCCTCTACATCAGGCGATGACCTAAAGACTGCAGTACTCCATTCCTATGCGAATGGAATTATAACGGGCTACCCGGATGGAACCTTCAGCGGATCAAGGACCCTTACAAGGGGAGAGGCCGCATCAGTCCTTATTAGGCTTGCAGACAAGGACATGAGAGTCGTGCCTGCAATAGTAGACTATTCTACGGTATATGCACAGCAGGTACTTGAGCTTGTAAATGCAGAAAGAACAAAAGCCGGATTAAAGCCTCTTGTTCTGGATACAAAACTATCATATGTGGCTACAGAAAAATCAAAGGATATGGCTGTTTCAGATTACTTCAGCCATACATCACCAAACTATGGCTCACCCTTTGATATGATGAAGGAATTCGGCATAACCTACAGAGCCGCTGGCGAGAATATAGCCATGGGCTTTAGAACAGCCGAAACTGTTATGGAAGGCTGGATGAATTCTCCCGGACACAAGGCAAATATACTTAACGAGGCTTTCGGAAGGATCGGGATAGGCGTTTACTTCGGTGACAGCGTATATTGGACACAGATGTTTATTGACTAGCAGATAGTAGGTAGTTGTTAGCTGTTAGCTAAGAAAAAGACAAACTAAAAGATCCTTCACTTTCGTTCAGGATGACAAGATAAAATTAGTCATTTCTGAGGTCAGTAAGGATCTTTTCTATTGTTCATTGTTCATTGTTCATTGAGATCCCTCCACTACGTCGGGATGACAAACAATTGTGCACTGTGAACTGTGCATTTTAAATTGGTTACCTATGCGTTCTCCCCATCCCTTCCCTCTCGGAAAGTGTGGTAAGGTGCTCGACTTCTTCAAGCAGCTCATGGACAGGCTGACCCTCATATAGCTTTGCTCCACTGCTGAATTTGACCTTGACTCCGGTAGACTGCAGATCCTTCTCAATAAGCTTTTTAAGACGTTCAGCAACCACAGGACCTTTATTGGCATGGATGTCTGGCAGAAGAATCAGGAACGACCCATCTCCGTAGCGCCCCAGGATATCGACCGCTCTTACTGAGGACTTTAGGGAATTAGCCATTAGCTTTTCTACAACCTCCATCATGTCCCTGCCGTTTTTTTGAAGCATCTCTTCATATTCAGAGATCTTCAGCATCAACAGACTTAAGAAGGTCTGGTTCCTCTCAGCCCTAAGTACCTCATATTCCAGCCTGTCATAAAGAGCTTTCCTGTTGTAAATCCCTGTCAACTGGTCGATCGGATTTAACTCCGCCAGCTTCTCCTTCAATCGTCGGTTCTCTTCCTTCAAATCCTCTATCACTTTAAGCAAGCCATCTTGAGAGTTATCCATTTATCCATACCTCCTTTAGCCTTATATTGTCATATACCCCTTATATGAATTAATTTACCAGAAATATCCGGTTTTGTCACATAAAAATAAGAGCCCTTGCGAGCTCTCTAAAAATCAATCTACATCGATCGTAACTTCCATTTCCTCGACCTCAACATCATCGAAATACACCCTGATCACAATGTCTTCATCCGTATCTGTTTCAAAGAAAAATCTACCATTTTCTGTTGGTACTATAACCAAATCGGTCTCATCCTCTATCTCTACCAGGATCTCAACCCTTTCTGCCAATTTAGAGTTTAGGTCAAGCTTACCGTAATACCTGTTTTCTCTTACCCACTCGGGTTCATCATCCCAGGAAATAAGGTTCTCAAGGATCTCATCAAGTTCTTTCTCAGCTTCCTCTACTTCCTTAAGAAGGGCTTTATACTGGTCAAATACAATACCGCTTTTTATTTCCTCAGCATCAAGAGCAGCCTTCAGGATATCTATTGCAGTTCTGGCTTTTTCAACAAGGTTTGCATCGTCCTCAGTCAAATCGTCCAGATCATTTGGAAGCTTATCAACTGCTGCTATCACTCTGTCAAGAGCTCTTTGCACCGGGATTGGCTCATACATGTCCTCGATGATATCTTCATCTACTGTATACAGGTATATATGTCCCATATAGAGCTTGATCTCCATTCCCGGAAGCTTCCATAAAGGCATAGTCTGCCTGAAATTCCCCAGCTTGTCGACATTAACGGTAACATTACCCAATTTCAACTTAAGCTTGGTATTACCCTTAAACATCGACAGGTTAAAATCATCCTCATAGTCGTCATCGATTTCAATACTTCCCACAACTCTGCCGATGTTGGGTGATCCTGCAGGTAATAGCCTTAAATCAACAACCTCGATTGCATCCTTAAGGTCTTCAAGATCCAGTTCTCCAAAGAGACCGATCTTTGCCATGGTTATTATCTTAGCCGAATTCATAGCTTTGTTCTTCATTGCATTTGGGTTAGCATTCGGACTTGCTGCATATGCCATGCTAGTTGAAAATACAAGCAGCACCGCAAGCAGAATCGCCAACCTGCGGGTTAAAGCTTTCATACAAAAGACCTCCTTTTATCCATTTCCTACATCTGATTTATACCCTGCAATATCAAACAATCAAAAGACCTGCTTAAATAACTGACGCTATCCGGGCAGGTCTCTCTTTTCTTATTCTAATATTCTAATTGCACCTTCAGGCAAAACCTCTACCTTGGCCTGAAGCACCTGCTCAGCAAATGATACCGGCACATAGGTTCTGTCACTATATATGACAGGTGCAGCCTCAAGCCTTATAAGCATCTTGGCAAAGCTGTAGGTGTTTCTGTCGATATATACCTTAGTCCAAAGCGGTCCTTTTGTAAGCTCAACACTTCTCTCAGTACCATCCCATTTGACCTCATATCCGAGATGCTCAGCGACTTGCCTTAAAGGTATGAGAACAAGACCATCCTCAAGCCTCTGCAGCTCTTCATCGAGAATAAGACCTGCTGGCTCCTCCAATTTCTCCCTTTCCGGAAGTATGATGATCTTCAAAGGACTTGTTTGCATTGGATAGCTCTCAAGAACGATATTGAAAAAGATAACTAGATCTTTGTCCTTTATCATCTCTTCTGTTGCAGCGTTACCTTCAAAGTCAACTATGACAGTCTCTTCTCCTGGCCTTATTACCATGGATCCATCAGCACTTAAGAGCTCGTTATCGAAATGCTCCACCATAACTGAATTTGTCTCCTCGCCGCCATCGTGAAGAACAACCACATCCGGCCTCATTTGGCCCGGATAGCTCATTGCCATAACGGTATTCTTATGATAGTAAACTGTTACCTCCATACCCTTCTTAATGGCTTCAGTCTTGGCAGGACTCATGGTCTTGTCGCTTAATAGAATCATTTCATCGTTGATGTATGCCCATAGTACGTCGAGTCCTTCACCGGAATCATTTCTCACAAGGATCCTGAAGAAATCCTCCCCTTTCTCGATCTCCTCAACTATACCTTCCATTTTTATATACTCAAAGGGTTGCTCTTCAATAGCTCCTGAAATAGGCACTGCCTCAATCTCCTTTCCAAAAGCTGCCATAGGACTTAGTGTCAGCATCAAGGCACTTAAACCAAGCGCTATTGTTCTTATCATCTTATTCATGTCATTTCCTCCTCCTTCGTTATATTGTCATTATATCAACCTATGAGAGACCATTGGTAACAGAAGAGTGACAAAGGGGTTAAGAAGGGGTTAAATGTGGTTTAACCCATTTGTAATACATTTAGCATACATAATATAGTATAATCTTTATATAAGGAATAATATGCAAGAAAGGGTGATCCTGAAATGAAGCGACTCTTATCCTTGACTTTAGCAATAGTTATGCTATTTGGGATGACGATGGATGCAGCTGCAGCAAGCCCGTATGAAAGACAGGGAAAGATTCTTCAAGACATTGGTGTACTTTATGGTGGCACTGATGGTGATCTAATGCTTGATAAGTTCTTATTGAGAGAGGATATGGTAGTAATAATTTCTAGGCTTTATGCAAAAGAAAGCGAAGCAGCTAGTTATTTATCTTCGAACAAATTTACAGATCTTGGTCCAGATCCGAGAACCAGATTTTATATACCATATATCATGTGGGCGAGAGATCAGGGACTAATTCAGGGTATGACTACATCAATTTTTGGTCTAAGCCAAACTGTAACAACTCAGCAGTTTCAGACGGTATTATTGAGAGCACTTGGTTATACTGAGGAAGCTAAGGACTGGTACAATGTACCCACCTTTTCCACTCAGATAGGACTTATGAATGGTCTAAACTTCAAACCTGATGCAAAGCTGACCCGAGGGCAGGTTGCAGCTATGCTTGTTAATGCACTAAGCTTGATACCAAAGGGTGAAACATCCCCTTTGGCCGTCAAGCTTAGAGTTGTTTCTGCACCTGAAACAGACGATGCTACAGATACTACTGCTACAGAGCCTGAAGATAAAACAATACTGCCTACACTTCAGGGAAGCTTTGGATACATAAATACAATTATGCTGACTTTCAACAAGGAAATGAATGAAAGCCTGATCACCAATAAGACTAATTTCACCATTACTCAGAAGGAAAAGGAACTTCCTCTTCCTGAGGGGACAACTATGGTATTGGGTAAGGATAAAATGACACTGACTATAACCCTTCCACAGACAATAGATGGCGTATATACGATAGTTGGACTTGACGGCAGCGTTATGTCACTTAAAGCAATTGGATTGATGGATACTGAAGGAAACAGAACTGATCCATCAATAATCAAGGTAGAGTTTGATGATATTTCAGCCGGTCTTGGAAAGGCAGTTGATTACGATAAGGCTTATCCAGGTAAAAAAGCTGCATTAACCGATATTAGAAGTGTTAAAATTAGGTTCAACGTCCCAATAGCTGCTGCAAAGGCGGAGGATTTCTCGATTCCAGGTAGAGAAATAGAGCGGGTAGTAATCGACGGAACCAATATGATCATGCTAAGACTTGATGAATCTGATGAAACCTATATTGAAGATGGCTATATTGAAATCGAAAAGGAAAATTCAATAATGACAGCTCTTGGTTCTCCCGTAGAAGGAATGAAGCTACCGATATTAGACCTGGTACCCCCTGAGCTTGTAAGTGAAGAAGCAGACATAAGAAGAGGGTATATCGAAATAAGCTTCAGTGAGCCTCTTGAAAAGGATGGGGCAAGTCTATACAGAAGGGATCTTGAAATAATAAGACTATCCGATGATGTAGTGCTTGGTAAGGATGAATATTCAACAACCCTTAAGTCTACTGACCCATCTACGATACAAATAACCCTTAAAACCGATGCAAGGACCTCATATTACTCAATAAAAATCGCAGATGAACCCCAATATATCAGGGACTTGGAAGGAAATCTTGTACTTTCCACAGAGGCGATCGAAACTGATGATGACATTTAGAGAAAGGGCTTGATCGTTTTGATCAAGCCCTTTACTTTATTTAGCTATTGCCTGCGCCAGCTCATTTATACTCTTGGTTAGCTGATCCAGCTTTCCTTCTATCCTTACGAGAAGATAGACAGAAATTACGATCGGAAAACCAAGATTGGCGACGCTTGAGTATATTTCTTCCATGTTTATTCACCTCATGCATCTTATCGGGCAGACAGGGTCGTCTGCCCCTACTATTCACTATTCACTGCTACTTATTCACTGTATTAAATCTCCATTTCACTTACAGTTGTGGTCACTACCCTTGCTCCTACAGTACCAACAATGTCACCATTGGTGGACTTGAAGACACCTGCACCCACTATGACACCCATAGCATCCGATACTTCAGTTGCAGTTAGATCAGCCCTGGGAGCTTCGATGCTCATCCTGTAATTCTTATTCGAAGCATCCAGAAAATCCATTTCAAGCTTAGTTTTATCCATTATTTCACCTCCTTAAGGAAATTATTACTGAATTACACCTCAGTAAATTCGTACTCTTCTACCTTCTTTACCTTAAGAAGGCCCTTCTCCTGAAGCCCTGCGATCGCTTGACCGCTGATATGAAGATTCTCATCTGTTGCATCTGTCTTGACGTTAGTAAATAGCTTTGATGCTACTTTTTGCTTACCGTCAACGATTCCTCCATCCAGTTCAAGCTTCAAGGATTTCTTAGAAATATTCGCTGCTGTTGCCATCATCTCACCTCCCTTCATACTTGTTAAATAGGAAAAAGGGAGTGATTTTACTATTCGAAAAATAAAAAACCGGCTTTCGCCGGCGAAATACTATTAGCTATTCTTTTCTTCCCGATAATTTGGCACAAGTTCCTTAACAAACGCTTTGACTGCTATATCAGAACCATTCCAAATTACCTGGTATAATTCCTCAAGCTCAGTCTCAAGCTTTCCTAAGTCAATCTCCAAAGGCTTAGCCACGAAAATCTTGTCGTGCCTGGTTGCAAGTATACCCTCTTCATCCAAAAGAAGCTCTTCAAAAAGCTTTTCTCCCGGTCTTAACCCAATTATCTTGATTGGTATCTCAGTATAAGGTTCATAGCCTGATAGTCTTATCAAGTCCTCAGCCAAATCAAGTATCTTGACCGGCTTACCCATATCCAGTATAAAAATCTCTCCACCCTTAGCCATTGCTCCCGCTTGCATAACAAGCTGCACAGCCTCAGGTATAGTCATAAAGTACCTTATGACCTCTTCGTGGGTTACCGTGACAGGTCCTCCTTCAGCTATCTGCTTCTTAAACAGTGGAATAACGCTGCCGTTACTGCCAAGCACATTCCCAAATCTAACAGCTACAAACTCAGTATCAGACTCATTGTTGATCGCTTGTATCAACATCTCGCAGAGCCTTTTACTTGCACCCATAATATTTGTTGGATTGACGGCTTTGTCTGTCGATATCATAACAAATTTTCGAACTTTATACATTGACGCTGCTGAAGCAAGATTCCAGGTTCCAAAGACATTGTTCTTTATGGCTTCTTTTGGACTGTCCTCCATTAATGGTACATGCTTATGAGCGGCAGCATGGAATACTACA
This sequence comes from Gudongella sp., assembly GCA_036770525.1. Lineage (GTDB taxonomy): Bacteria > Bacillota > Clostridia > Tissierellales > Tissierellaceae > Gudongella. Next base: position 9,227 of record DAIPJA010000057.1, read on the forward strand.
TTCGGCCTTTCATTCTCCATCAGCTCGTTTACACGCTGCTTATCTCTTATGGAGCCTATGTATACCCTTAAATCAAGATCTTTGTACTTCTTCCTTAGCTCATTCTGAATGCTGTATGCCGAATTCTCATAGATATCTAGTATTATAAGTCTCTTGGGCTTTTGGATAGCAATCTGCCTGCACAGTTCGGAACCTATAGATCCTCCCCCGCCTGTTACCATTACGATCTGATCCTTAAGATAACCTGCTACTTCCTCAAAATCAGTCTTTATCTCATCCCTGCCAAGGAGGTCCTCGATCTGAACCTCTCTGATTGAGCTTATAGTTACCACCTCATCAATAAGCTCGTAAATTCCTGGAAGTATCTTAAGCTTGGCACCAGTTTCCTTGCAAATATTTACTATGTCACTGATATCCTTCTTTGATGCTGATGGAATTGCGATTATGATTTCATCGATCCTGTACTTCTGAGCTAAATCGGGTATACTGGCCCTTCCACCAGCAATGGGAACTCCTATAAGGGATTGCCCTTGCTTTTGTTTACTGTCATCTATGATTACTACGGGTTTACTCTGGAGATTGTAATGATTTTTCAGCTCCTTTATTACCATAGCTCCTGCATCGCCGCCGCCTACGATCATCACTCTCTTTTGGGATTTTTTTTCAAGCTTCTCGGAGTGGAAGTAATGACTGATGCTTCTTAGGCTTAGTCTGCTTCCTCCGATAAATGCCATATCCAGGAGGAATACCATAGCATAAACTGATCTTGGCAGATTTGTCTCCATCAGAAACAGGATGCTTATCATAAGTGCATTTCCAGCTATAGATGCAGCAACTACCCTCATCAGTTCGTCTATACTTGCATATCTCCATATTCTGGCATACAATCTGAAATAGTAAAATATCACCAGTTTAACTAAGGTAATAATAATGAAAACAGAAATATATCTGTTGAAGTACTGAATAAACTGATCATTGATATGGCCCTCGAATCTTATGAATAGGGCAAGTAAAATAGCAAAATTAACCAAAAAGGCGTCTATTACAAATAATATTATTCTGTTTCTTAGCTTGACCATATAAATCCTTCTCCTAAAGCTTAAAATCAGACTATAAGTCTGATTTTATAATATATTTTAAAAAATTACTTCTTAATATCTTCTCCGGTTTGTTTCCAATATTCAATGAAAAATGCGGCAAACACTCCCACCATTAGACCTAAAACCAAACCAATAGCCATATTCAGAGTCTTATTTGGTCCAACAGGTGTCTTGGCAGGATATGCATTTGAGACTATTGTAACACTTGTTTCTCCTATTTGAGCAGATTCTGCGACTCTTATTTCTTCGTATTTCTTGACAAATGCTTCATAGGTATCCTTTGCAAGTTGTACCTTTTGATCAATAATGCTTTCCTGATGGAACTTTTCCTCGTATTCAACTCTTAAGCCTTCAAGTTCTTTTTCAAGCTTGGGGATTATTTCCTCAAGACTTGTTAGCTCACTTTCAATCTCAGCAAGTTCCATTTTCAACTGCTTTTCACTACTGTCCAGCAATACTCTACCTGTTGATTGGTTAAGGGTCAAAGAACTCCCACCACTTGGGATGGATTCAGCAACATCGATTG
>DAIPJA010000058.1:0-10846 GCA_036770525.1 Gudongella sp.
TGGGGATTTCGTGGATGCAGCCGTCCTCGAAAGCCTGAAGGCACTCGGCTACGACGTGGATGAGGATACGATCTACATTGCAAAGGTAAGGCTTCTGAATGAAGCCCTCTACCCTGTGCAAACAGGATCTGATGCCCGCATACCAAGGTTTGAGGAGGTGCGGGATTTAATGCTTAAGACCCCGCCTGAAAATGGCCTTGTAGTAGGCGTTATAAGAAATACTGACGATGTAGCAGTTGATATGGACGAGGAATTCAGAGATCTTTTGTATACCTTTGAGGAAAAGGGACTCCAGCCACAAAGAGAACTTCCCTTCATTATGGATATCAGATCAATGCACCACTATCCTCATATAGGCGTATTTGGCGGCTCAGGTTCAGGCAAATCCTTCGGACTGAGGGTGCTTCTTGAGGAGATAATGCTTAAGGGCATACCGACTCTTGTGCTCGATCCCCACTATGAGATGGATTTTTCCGAGCTGCCTGGATATTTCACGGAAAGGCACCGTGACTTTGAGGAGTCCTTCCGATGTTATCAGGTCGGGACCCATACCGGAGTAAAGTTCGAGGACCTTACTGCCGGCGACCTTAAGAATCTGCTGGATGCAGCTAGTACCTTGACCGATGCGATGAACAACGTAGTCGATGTACTATTCGGCCGCAGGGAATCCTACACCAGCTTTTCCCAGAAGCTGCAAATGCTGTCAGAGGCTCAGGAGGAGGGCTCTCTTGAAAAGCTTGAAGCAAGGATCAGGGAGACCGATGGGGAGGAAAGGAAGGCGTGGACAGAACGGAGGAACCTATTCAACACCTATGACAAATCCTGTCCTTATTCTTCGGTTAGGGGGGTACTCTGGAGGCTTCGAAGGCTCCATAACGAGGGCATATTCTCAAAGGACAGCCGAGCCATAGAGGAAGGCCTACAGGACGGAAAGCTAGTCGTGATCCAGGGCAGCACAAGGATACTTCAGGTATACGGGACATATTTACTGAACAATCTTTATCACAAAAGAAGAGACTATAAAGACGCGTTGTACAAAAAGCTTCCCACAGATTTCTTCCCTCCATTTATACTTGTGACCGATGAAGCCCACAACTTCGCACCTAAGGGATATGAGTCCCCTTCTAAATCCATAATCAAGGAAATCGCACAGGAAGGCAGGAAGTATGGGGTCTTTCTGGTGCTTGCGACCCAAAGACCGACACTTTTGGATGAGACTGTCACGGCACAGCTTAACACTAAGCTTATATTCAGAACAGTAAGAGCCTCGGATATTGACACCATAAAGGAGGAGACAGACCTTACCCCTGAGGAGGCAAAGAGGCTTCCATATCTTAGGACCGGCGATGTGTTCATTTCCTCCGCGATGCTTGGAAGGACTACCTTTGCAAGAATAAGGGCAGCCTACAGCGCAAGTCCTCATACATTGAATCCATTTGATGAGCTGCTTCAGAGGACCAGGGAGGATGACGACAAATACCTTGATATGATTATCAATAAGCTTCCAATAACTGAGACAGACATGCTTAATGTTATCATGGAGCTGGAAAGGGAAACCGGGATGACGATGACCCGTAACAGACTGGAAGAAAAGTTGAAACTTCTGGCAAAAAAGAACTATATCCGAAAAGAAGAGACATTTTTGGGGTATAGGTATATAAAATCAGAGAAAAACTTATATGAGCTTTAATGCGGAAGGTTTTATCTGAATATCCGAAAGGCGGTAGATCTACCGCCTTTGTTGCAATAACAATGATTTACCGATGTGTCGCAGAGCAGAAGGGAGGCAGGAATCTTGGCTGAAAATGAGTACTTCTACATAGAGGACGGAGAAATGGGTGCGTACCTGTTCCATGAGGGCACCTTTTATAGAGCCTATGAGTTTATGGGAGCTCATCCATATAAAAAGGGAAGAAAAAAAGGACACTGTTTCTCAGTTTGGTCTCCCAGGGCGAGAGAGGTATCTCTTGTGGGCGATTTCAACCAGTGGGCCAGCGTCAGCCTGCCCATGAAAAGGATCGGCACAAGCGGTCTGTGGCAAATAGTAATAACGACAGCTAATGAGTACGACAAGTATAAGTACAGGATAATCTCCGAGGACGGAGAGATCCGAATGAAGGCAGACCCCTTCGGCTTTCACATGGACACCAGACCTCTCACTGACTCAAAGATATATGACATCAAAGGCTACCAATGGAATGACAGGGAATGGATGAAAAAGAGAGGCAAAAAGCTATACACAAGACCTATTTCTATATATGAGGTAAATCTGCTTTCCTGGAAGCGGAAAGAAGGAAATATCCAGTATTCATATATTGAGCTTGCAAGGGAGCTTGTTAAATATGTTAAGAAAATGGATTACACCCATATCGAATTCATGCCGCTTTCTGAATACCCGCTCGATGCCTCCTGGGGCTATCAGATAACCGGTTATTTCGCACCCACAAGCCGTTTCGGGACTCCCAAAGACCTTATGTTTTTAATAGACCAGTGCCATCAAAACGACATTGGAGTTATCATGGACTGGGTACCTGCCCACTTCTGCAAGGACGACTATGGTCTTGCAAGGTTCGACGGCACATACCTATTCGAGTCTCTGGATAAGATGAAGGCAGAAAATGAACAATGGGGGACCCTCAACTTCGACTATACCAAGCCTGAGGTCTTTTCATTCCTTATTTCGAACGCAATGTACTGGCACGACTACTACCATATTGACGGACTTAGGATGGATGCCGTTGCGTATATGCTTTACCTGGATTTCGGGGGAAAAGACATAAGGAACAAGTTCGGAGGAAGAGAGAACCTCGAGGCCATCGAGTTTATAAAACGCCTGAATTCGGTTGTTTTCAAGCACTATCCGGATACCATGATGATTGCAGAGGAGTCCACAGCCTGGCCGAAGGTCAGCCACCCCATAGACGAGGGTGGACTGGGCTTCAACTTCAAGTGGAATATGGGCTGGATGAACGATATCCTTAAATATATGGAGCTTGACCCGATCTACAGAAAGGATCACCATGGAGCGCTTACCTTCTCTATGATGTATGCATTCTCCGAGAATTTCATACTCCCATTCAGCCACGACGAGGTTGTCCACGGCAAAAAGTCCATGGTGGACAAAATGCCGGGAAGCTACGAGCAAAAGTTTGCGAATCTTAGGCTGCTTTACCAGTATATGTTTGCCCATCCAGGGAAAAAGCTTCTCTTCATGGGAAATGAGATCGCCCAGTTCCTGGAGTGGAGAGAGTACGAATCCATTGAATGGCAGCTCCTGGATCTGGAGCCGCATAAGCTGATGCAGAAGTTCGTATCGGATCTGAATGGGCTTTATAAGGATGAGACAACACTATATGAGCTGGATACTACCTACGACGGCTTTCAGTGGATCGACCACTCCAACTCTCAGGAGAGCATAATATCCTTCGAGAGACTGGACAAAGCCGGAGAAAGGCTTATATGCATATTTAATTTCACACCGGTTCCAAGACCGGATTATCCAATAGGGGTTTTGGAGGAAGGAACCTACAGAACCGTACTTACAAGCGACCACAAGAGGTATGGCGGTTCTACGGAGCGGGTAAAGAGATATAAAGCAAAACCCGAAGCCTTCCACGGCAGAGACCTTAGCATAAGGATCGACCTGCCGCCATTGGCTGCAATATATCTTAAGCTTGACAGGAAGCCTCAAAACGAACATAAGACAGGGGGGGAACAAGCATGATTGAGAACAAGGTTGTGGCAATGCTGCTTGCAGGCGGGCAGGGTTCAAGGCTGAAAGCCCTCACAAGGAAAATAGCCAAGCCGGCAGTTCCTTTTGGAGGGAAATACAGGATAATAGACTTCGCTCTCAGCAACGCAGCCAATTCAGGGATCGACAATATAGGTATCCTGACCCAGTATAAGCCATATTTGTTGAATTCACACATAGGAATAGGATCATCCTGGGACTATGACAGAAATGTTGGAGGATTAAGGGTATTGCCTCCATTTACCTCGGAGGATGGGGGAAGGTGGTACACGGGAACAGCCAATGCGGTATTCGAGAACATCGACTATATCGACGAGCAGGACCCTGAGTATGTACTGATACTTTCAGGGGATCATATATACAAGATGAATTACAATGATCTTCTGGAGGAGCATCAGGCAAAGGGCGCGGATGTCACAATAGCTGTTATGGAGGTGCCATGGGATGAGGCTCCCAGATTCGGGATCATAAATGTGGACTCTGAAGGAAAGATAGTCGAGTTCGAGGAGAAGCCCGAAAACCCGAAAAACAACCTGGCTTCTATGGGGATCTACATGTTTAACTGGAAGGTACTTAGAGACTATCTCATAAAGGATGATGCAAATCCAGGCTCAGACAACGACTTTGGGAAGAACGTGCTTCCGCTTATGCTGTCAGACGGGATGAAAATGTACACTTGGGTATTCGAAGGCTATTGGAAGGATGTAGGAACAGTAAGGAGCTATTGGGAGGCCAATATGGATCTGTTGGATCCTCAAAATACACTTAACCTATACGACAAGGACTGGCGTATATATACAAGATCAAGGAATCTGCCGCCCCAGTATATTGCAAGGGGAGCGATCGTAAAGGACTCACTTGTCAACGAGGGATGTTATGTCAAGGGTGAAGTGATAAGGAGCATTCTTTTCAGTGACGTTATCGTTGAGGATGGTGCAGTGATCGAGGATTCCGTAGTCCTGTCAAACTGCGTCATAAAGGCAGGTGCCAAGGTATCAAAAGCTGTGATCCTGGAGGGAGTAACAATTGACGAAGGGCAGGAAATTGGTCAGGATGGCGGAGATTACATCTACATGGTCTCAGATAATAATATATCCAAGGAATAGGAGGGGGAGAAAATGGATAAGTGCATTGGAATAATCAGTGGCGCGAATATTGAAAACAACTTTGGTACCCTGTGCATCCACAGGCCGGTATACATGCTCCCCTTTGGAGGACGTTACAGACTTATAGATTTTGCCATATCCAACATGGTCAACCACGGGATAAAGACCATTGCAGTTTATACTGGTGAAAAGATAAGATCCACCATGGACCACCTGGGCGACGGGAAGCCATGGGATCTTAACAGAAGGTTCAGTGGTCTTATCCTGTTTCCTCCAGTGACCCATGATTATACTTTAAATAGGTTCGGGGATGTACCTCAATTTTACTCAACGATGGATTTTTATAAGCAAGCCAGAGAGAAATATATACTGTTAGTCCATCCAAATATTTTAGCAAAAGTCGACCTCACTTCTGCATTTAAATATTTTAGGGAGACTGATGCCGATATGACCCTATTCTACAAAAAACAGCAGGATCCATGGGGTCAGTATATCAATTCAGATAAGATGACGATAAATGAAGACGGATCCCTTGATAACATAGGAATCAACCTTGGTACAGAGGAATCCTTCAATATGTTCCTCAAGACTGGATTCGTCAAGAAAGAGGTATTTATGAAGCTCGTCATGGAATCCATTGAGAAAGGCAATGCCGATTATCTTCAGGATGCTGTAATAAAGGGAAAGGACAACCTTAAGATTAATACCTTTGAATTTAGAGGTCACGTTGAGAATATAAGAAACCTGAAGAGCTTCTATGACGCTAACTTAAATCTACTTAAGAAAAAGGTTGCACAGGAGTTGTTCTACGAAAGAGGAACTGTATTCACAAAGACAAAGGACGAACCATCGACCCTTTATACCGAAACCTCGGACGTTCAGAACTCCTTGGTTGCAAATGGGTGCATTATAGAGGGACATGTTGAGAACTCAATAATTTTTAGAGGTGTCAAAATAGGCAAGGGAGCGGTAGTTAAAAACTCCGTAGTCATGCAGAAGGCAGAGATTGGAGAAAACGCGCTTGTGGTCAATTCCATACTGGACAAGGACGCAATAATAGGAGAGGAAGTACGTATCGCAGGTAGCACACTGATGCCCTATGTGGTCCAGAAGAAGCAGATACTGAGAAAGGACTGATGAGGCATGAGGATCCTTTACGCAGCCTCTGAGGTTGCCCCTTATATAAAGACGGGAGGGTTGGCTGATGTTGCCGGCTCCCTTCCAAAGGCCCTTGCAAAGGAGGGTCATGATGTTTTTGTGGTGCTTCCCCTTTATTCGAGGATCAGCAGCACCTATAGAGACAGGATGAAGCAGGAGGCATTCTTCTTCGTCGATCTGGATTGGAGGCACCAATATGCTGGGATATTTTCCATAGAAGAGGATGGAATAAAGACATTCTTTGTCGACAATGAATTTTACTTCCACAGAGATACCATATACGGACAGGGAGACGATGGAGAACGCTTCGTGTTTTTTTCGAGAGCAATTGCTCAAATGATAAAGGCACTTGACCTTAAGGTCGATTTAGTCCATGCCAATGACTGGCACACTGGACTTTTGCCTCTTTACATCAAGGATTACTCAAGGGGCGATGAAGCTTATTCAAGGATCAAAACCGTGTTTACTATCCACAACCTGAAGTATCAGGGCGTATTTCCTCCCACGATCCTTCAGCTGGCGGGGATATCCAATGAATATTTCCACGAGGATGGCTTGAAGTTCTATGATACAGTCAATTTCATGAAGGCGGGGATCGTATATTGCGATTCTCTGACGACGGTTTCGGAATCATATGCTGAGGAGATTAGGTATGAGTTCTACGGAGAGAATCTCCAGGGCGTCATAAGAAAGAACGAATGGAAGCTTAAGGGGATAGTTAACGGTATAGACTACGACGTATATGATCCTGAAAAAGATCCGAAGCTCCCCTACCATTATTCGAAGGACGACATAAGGGGAAAAGCTCTTAATAAAGAGGCACTTCAGAGGCTGTATGACCTTCCTGAGAATAAGAATGTACCTGTAATAGGCATGGTAACAAGGCTTGTGGCGATGAAGGGACTAGACCTTGTAAGATATATCCTGGATGAGCTGCTTCAGGAGGAGGTTCAGGTAGTGGTGCTTGGAACCGGCGAAGAAGAGTATGAGGATATGTTCAGGCATTTCCAATGGAGGTATCCTGACAGGCTTTCTGTTCATATATATTTCAACGAGGGAGAATCACACCTTGTATATGCCGGGTCCGATATATTTATGATGCCCTCTCTTGCTGAACCCTGCGGGATATCACAGCTTATCGCCATGAGGTATGGCACTCTGCCTGTGGTCAGGGAGACAGGAGGGCTGAAGGATACCGTTAAGCCCTATAACAGGTACACCGGCGAGGGTACAGGATTTTCCTTTGCCAACTACAATGCACATGAGCTTCTTTATTCATTGAAAGAGGCAATCGGAGTTTATGACGATGAAGATACATGGAACAGCCTAGTTGTACAGGCGATGTCCGAGAAGACAGACTGGGCAGTGTCCTCTGAAAAATATATAAAGCTTTATGAGGAGCTGCTACTACAGAGGTGATAGCATGACAGGAAATACTAGGACCATCGGTGAGAGGCTTCAGGAGATACTTTTCCAGCATGGAGCAGTCACAATAGAGGGAGCAGCATCAGGCGAGCTTTACCGGGCTCTTTCCTACTACGTGAGAGAAACACTCGGCAAACAGCTTTGGCTGACCGACAGAGAGATGGGAAGACACAGGGTAATCGTCTATCTTTCCATGGAACACCTGCCGGGACTTATGTTGCAGAAAAATCTTGATTACCTTGGGATATATGATGAAATAGATAAAACCTTAAAGGATCATGGCAGGGAGCTTGAGGAGCTTTTAGCGGAGGACAGGGAGCTTGGCTTAGGCTCAAGCGACATGGGTCTTCTTGCCAACGGACTTTTGGATACCTTTGCCAGCTGTGGATACAGCGCGATCGGTTACGGCCTTCTCTATCGGGAGGGCTATTTTCGTCAGGGATTAAAGGATGGCGAACAGACCGAGGAACCGGACAACTGGTGGAGCAGGGGGAAAAACTGGCTTTATAAAAGCACTGTAGCCCTGAAAACCATCATGGGCGGTTCTGTTGATATCTCCAAGGAGGGCGATGACCTGATCTTCACCCAAAAAGGTGGAGAAGAGCATAATATAAGATATTACGATCTTCCATATACAGGCTGGGGAAATGACAGGACCCTAAGACTCAGGCTCATGGAGGATGATGTTCTGACAAAAAGGCTTATTCCTTCAAACTCTTTACCGGAGAAGAACAGGCAGAGGTTCAAGCAGGAGTATCTTTTAGTAAGCGGAGCAATGCAGGACATAGTACGCGAGCATCTTGAAAAAGGGAACCCTATAGACCTTCTGGATGAGCACTACCTGTTCCTTATGATGGACAGCCATCTGCTCCTTGCAATACCTGAGCTGTTGAGAATACTTCTTGATGATGTGAAGCTTTCATGGGATGAGGCCTGGGACATAACGAGCAGGGCATTCTATTACACGCCAATAGCTTCAATAGAGGAAGCCATGAATAAGCTTGAAGGCGCAATGACCCGGGAGCTGCTTCCAAGGCTGTGGCTTATCCTGGAAGAGATCCATCACCGATATCTGGCAAAGCTCTCAGTTGCCGGTCCGCTGAAGGAGGAGGGGAGAAGAGCCTCCGGGATACTTTGGGACAATGAGGTTAGACTGGTAAATATTGCAAAGGCAGGTGCCTATCAGGGACCGCCCCTTGGGCATCCTTTGGCCGTATCCCACAGGAGGTGGCTGCTTTCAGCTAATCCCAAACTGAGGGATCTTTTGCTGGAAAGTCTTGGAGAAAGGTTGATATCTGATCCATGGGAGCTAAAAAAACTGGATGAGTTTAAGGAGGATGCTCCATTTCTGGACTCTCTCGAGAGAATAAAAATAGACAACAAAAATAGACTGTCGAAGGCTATATTTGAATCCAAGGGGATACTTCTGGATCCCTATGCGCTTTTTGACGGTCACATACGTGATATAAACGATGACAACAGACAGCTTCTCCAGGTGTTGTGGGTGATCGACCAGTACCTTAGGCTTAAGGATGAACCTAATCTGGATGTCGTACCCAGGGTGATATTCATAGGCGGCAGGGCAGCTTGCCACGATATGTACTCTAAGCTTCTTATCAGGCTGATTAACCAGCTGGCAGAAAAGATAAACAAGGATATCACCATCAAGGACAAACTAAAGCTCCTTTTTATTGAGGATCTTTCCCAAAGGAGAGGGGAACTTCTCATCCCTGCAATTGAGCTGGTGCAATCACTTACCGTTCCATCGAAGGGAGGCCTCCACCTTGGAGGGCTGACCTCAATGGTGAACGGAGCCATAGCCTTGGGAAGCAGAGATGATACCAATAATCTGATACAAAGCTATTCCGGGAAGGAAAGCATAAAGCTGTTTGGATCCACCAAAGAAGAAGCACAGCTTCACTACGAGATAAGGGACTCCAAGCCTCAGGAGCAGTACTACAGGAACAAGGAGCTGAAAAGAGCATGTGAAGTACTTCTTGGAAGGGAGAGCCTTGTCGACGGCAACCTTTACAGGAGTCTTAACGAGGGCCTTATCAAATACAACGACCACAGTCTGGTGCTCAGAGATTATGCTGAGTATGTAAGGGGAATGAAGGAGGTATCCGGCTGGTATCTTGACAGATACGGCTGGAGTAAAAGAATGCTGAGGAGCATAGCTTTATTGGCCGATTTTTCATCAGACACCGTTGTCGGCATATATGCGAAAAAAATGTGGCAGGAGCTTTCCTAGGAGGTGAGGAGATTGGACGAAATTAAGCATTTGACATCAGACAGGATGTATGGAGCAAGCTGCTCCAAGGAGAGGACAACCTTCAGGGTGTTTTCTCCCACAAGGACTGATATCAGGCTAAGGATATATGAGGATCACTCATCCCTTAGAAAAACCGAGTATGCCATGAATAGGGACCACGATGGTTCGTTCTCGATCACCATAGACGAAGACCTTAAGGGGAAATTCTACACCTATATTGTCGATGGAAGGCTTGAGGTGACGGACCCCTATAGCATTGCGGTTTCCTGTAATTCCAAAAGATCAGCAATAATAAACCTTTCAGATACTGATCCTGAAGACTGGAATGAGCACCTGCTCCCCACACCAATTGAGCCTGTCGACAGTGTGCTTTATGAGGTACATGTGAAGGACTTCACTGCCCACGAAAGCTTTGGCTCAAAGCATCCTGGCACCTTCAAGGCCTTTGCGGAGAGAGGCAAAGAATTAAACGGCCAACCAGTAGGCATAGATCATCTTGTTGATCTGGGGGTCACCCATGTGCATCTGATGCCCCTCAATGATTTCCTTACAGTGAGAGAGGAGCCCCAACTAAGATTAAGAGATGACAACTACAACTGGGGCTATGACCCGGAGCACTATAATGCAGTGGAGGGCTCATATTCAACTGACCCATATGACCCCAAGGTCAGGATAAGAGAGCTCAAGGAGCTGATAATGGCGCTCCACAAGGCAGGTCTTAGGGTCGTTCTCGATGTAGTTTATAATCATACCTACAGAGCAAAAGATTCCAATTTCCATATCCTTGCTCCAGGACAGTGGCACAGGATGAGGCAGGACGGCACCTTCTCAGACGGAGCTGGATGCGGCAACGAGCTGGCATCCGAAAAACCACTGGTAAGGGATTTCATAGTTGAAAGCCTTGAGTACTGGGTCAATGAGTTCAAAATCGATGGCTTCAGATTCGACCTGATGGCACTTATCGACATAGATACCATGGAGCTTGCTGTTGACAGACTCAGAAGGATCAGGCCGGATATCCTGATATACGGAGAGCCGTGGACAGGAGGGATCACAACCCTGCCCTCAAATAAGACGACCTCAAGGGGTACCCAAAGCAGAAAGGGATTCGCAATATTCAACGACAGCTTCAGA
>DAIPJA010000262.1:0-2077 GCA_036770525.1 Gudongella sp.
TAGGATGAGTAACGTCTACATGGGTAGCGGTGACCATAGCTTTGAAGAGCTTATCAACATTAAAGATGGGCTCTATGTAAAGGGCGGGAGAGGTGGCCAGGTAGACACTGCAAAGGGCCTATTCACATTCGGGTGCGAAGAGGTATACGAGATAAAGAACGGAGAGCTTGGACAGCTCTATAGAGATGTATCGCTATCCGGGAACACCTTAGAGATTCTAAAAAACATTGAAGGTATTGGAAAGGACTTCGAGATTGGAAATCCGGGAAGCTGTGGAAAAGGTCAGTATGTGCCTGTTGACGATGGCGGCCCACATATAAGAACTAGGGCACTAGTTGGTGGGGAATAAATAGAAAAGAAAATATTATTAATTTTTGTTTTTCTTAAGTATCTCTAGGATCTTCATTATAGGTATTGATCCAGTGGGCCCTCTGTTTGATGCGTAGTGGAATCCCATGTCAACTTTTCCAACATCCCATTTTTCATCTACCCTTGTTGTAAATCCGTTGTATAAGCCCAGGGTTATTGACTGGTCAGAGCCAGAATCAACACAGGGACTAGAGTATCCAAGATAGTAATCTCCGAGTCTTCCTGTAATAAATTTAGGATCTGACGAGATTGAGGCTGTTTTAGTTGTATCGTCATAATCATCTCCAATATTGCCCCATGAGTTTGAATAAAGAATTTCTGATGGGTCGCTGTTACCAAAATAGAATCCGTCTAGGGTATTTCCAACTGAGATACAGTTTATCACCTTTGCTCCACCATCTTCATTTATAAATCCAAAAAATCCATTATTTACAGAAGTACAGTTTATGTATGTACTGAAATCTTCATCACTGAATCCATTGCCACCGTTATTATAAGAAAGACAGTTTTTTAGTGTACAGTTGCTGTTAGCTTCAAAACCGCTGTATTCATTAGCATAAGCAATGCAATTTTCAATTGTTCCATAATTATCAATAACAAATCCATCGAGAGGTGCGTTTCTCAGAGTGATATTCTTGATAGTTACATGCTCATAAGCTGCATAGATGCCGTAACCTCCTGAAGAATTTGCATCAATTATTGTATTAAAAGGACTGTCGCCAATTATTGTAATATAGCTGGCAGGGATATTGATCTGGCTATTGACATAATAAGTTCCAGCATGGATATATATTGTATCTCCTGAGGCGGCCGTACCGACTATAGTCACTATGTCATCATCTGGATAAATATGATGAGTTGCTGCAGAAACAGGACTCATAAAGACCAAAATAGAACTTAAAAGAATCAATGATAGTATAATTGAAATTTTCTTCATGATGTAACCTATTTATTCTCATTTTTAAAATTATGTTAATTAAATCTTCTTTCTCCTTCTTATGAATAAAAATCCTAGTGCACCGCCTAAAACTGCAACTACTACCAGTATTGGAATCAATATCAGTGTAGGGCTAAAAGGTAAGGTCTGTTGTTGGACTGGCTGAATCTTAGCGGAAGTTTCAGAAATCATGGCGTCAGTTGTTGCAACCATCGCTTTGTTTCCTACCTTCTCAAATATGCGCCTTGCCTCATTGAACTGCTCAAGTGCCTTATCGTAGTTACCGTTGTTTAGCTCAGTGTTTGCATTGTTGAATAGCTCCATTGCCTGAGCATTTAATGCCTTATACTCAACAGCCGTCATTATGTTCTTTTCACATCTCTTAACAGCGTCTGCATCCCCAAGCTTAGTGTATAGCTCCTTTGATTTTGCAAACTCCTTTATTGACTCATCAAACTGCGCCCTTAGAAGAAGTTTTTCTCCCTCAGCATAGTGCCTTCCCGCAAATATTGTGAGAAAATTATTTTTGTAAACAAAGACGTAGTTACTGCAAACTATAACATCCTTGTATCCATCAGAATCTATATCAACTATAGAAACGGTCTTTATAGGTCCATTAACATTTGTTTCAGAGAGCTTCTCACCATCGCTAGAGAATACGTAGAATGTTCCCTGGTCTATCTCCTGCTTTGATGATGACCACTTACCGGCGGCAACTAAGATTTCTGGCAAGCCATCACCTGTAAAATCATCAATCGTTACATATCTAAC
>DAIPJA010000059.1:0-10736 GCA_036770525.1 Gudongella sp.
GAAGAGACGGACAGGCTATTCCTCCAATTTCAGCCTATTCTTGATGTTGAAAGCAATAGGATCAGTGGATTCGAGTCTTTGGCAAGATTTAGAAGCAGAAAACTTGGGATGATATCACCCAATGAGTTCATACCTATCGCAGAGAGGACGAAACTGATAATACCCATAGGTGATCTGATAATCGATGGTTCTCTAAGATTTCTTACAAAGCTTAGAGAAGCTGGACGGACCGATCTGACAGTATCTATTAATATCTCAGCAATACAGCTGTTAAAGCCTGATTTTGGGAAGAAGCTATTAGCCTTGATCGGGGATCATAAAGTTGAGCCCCAAAATATTGAAATTGAGGTAACAGAGTCAGTATTTGCAGCAAACTTCGAGGATATTAATGAAATCCTGGGAAATCTTAAGGATTGCGGGATCAGTATAGCAATAGATGACTTCGGAACTGGCTATTCATCTCTTGCGAGGGAGATCGAAATCAATGCAAGCTGCCTGAAAATTGACAAGTATTTTATTGACAAGCTGTTGGAGATAGAACCACATAAGACATTGGTAAGCGATATAATATCTATGGGACACAAGCTTGGATATTATATAGTTGCTGAGGGAGTTGAGCATGGATCGCAGCTGGAATACCTGAAGACTAATGGGTGTGACAAAGCTCAGGGCTACTACATATCAAAACCACTCGATGAAGATAAAGCAATAGATCTACTTATAAGAGAACCTGACAGATGATGTCAGGTTCTCTTGTGAATTGGGTATAGGCATACAGAATTTGCGAAATACTAAAATACATATGAATGGAGGAATAAAAATGAGTGAGAGAAAGTTCAGTAATGATGAATTATCAAGAAGGCTCTATGAAGCAATGAAAAAAGGTGAGCCTATGGAGATACTAAGCGAACTGGATGGAGCATTGACTGTTAATGATGCCTATGACATCCAATTGATGAACGTTGCAAGAGCTATTGAGGATGGCGAGATAATCAGCGGAAAGAAAATTGGTCTTACCTCTAAACCTATGCAGGAGCTTTTCGGGATAGATGAGCCAGACTATGGGCATCTGTATAAAAGCACTGAGGTCCCAAATGGCGGATCAATAAAAATTGAAACCTTAAACAAGCCTAAGGTTGAAGGCGAGATAGCTTTTGTACTAAAGGAGGATCTGAAAGGCCTAGGAGTAACTGTTGAGGATGTCTACAGAGCGACAGATTATATTTCAGCATCGATCGAAATAGTTGATACCCGATATAGGGACTGGAAAATAAAGCTAGTTGATACAATTTCCGACAATGGCTCCAGTGTACTGTATCTTATGGGAGAAAAAAGGTTTGGTGTTGATGAGATATCCATTCCGGAAATCGAAATGACTCTTTATAAAAATGGGGAAAAGATAAATAATGGCACGGGGGCTGACGTTCTTGGCAATCCTGCTGAGGCTGTTGCATGGCTTGCAAATAAACTTCAGGAGTTCGGTGTCCAGCTGAACAAAGGTGATGTAATATTGTCGGGAGCTATCACTGCTGCACCTGAAGCTACCAGGGGAGATGTATTCGAGTGCGTATTCAGTGATCTTGGAAGTGTTAAAGTAACATTTGAATAGTAATAAAGGCTTCCGGGATTTTCTGGAAGCCTTTATTACTATTTTCCTAGTTTTAGTCTAACGATTTCTGCAAAAAATTCTGCTCCAGTCTCAAGAATAGAATCATTATAGTCAAATACCGAATTGTGGAGAGGAACCATATTGTTTGGATCATTATCTTTAAGTCCGCCAAGAAACACAAAGCAGCCAGGCACCTTATCCATATAACGCCCAAAGTCTTCTGACACCATCATTGGGACACAGTCAGGGAAAGTCTTTTCCTCACCGACAATATTCTTGGCAGCCTGTAATGCAGTTTGTGTTTGCTCTGGCCAGTTGATCGTAGGGGAGAACTCATGTGTATATTCAAAGGTACATTCAGCATCATTTGCCTGGCAGATACCCATACATATCTTTCTCATTCTATCTTCGATAAGAGCCTGGATCTTAGGGCTGAAGCTCCTTGTGTCTCCCATTATTATGACATTTGTGGGGATAGCATTGTGAATCCCATCTGTAAGGATCTCTGTACACGAGACTACCGCATTTTCAAGCGGGCTAACATTTCTGGAAACTATAGCCTGCAATGCCAGAATAATCTCAGCAGCAATTACAAGCGGATCATTCCCTAAATGTGGACTTGATGCATGGCAGCCTTTACCTTTGATTTTTATGACAAAGTTGTCCTCGCTCGCCATTATCCCACCAGATCTGGTATGTATGGTGCCCTCTGGAAGATTAGGCATGTTGTGAAGACCATATATTTCATCTATTGGAAATCGTTCAAAAAGCCCGTCATCGATCATAGCCATCGCACCCTTTCCAGGCTCTTCGGCGGGTTGAAAAATAAGCCTTAACGTACCATTGAAGTTTCTTCTCTCAGACAATAGCATCGCTGCTCCCAATAGAGTCGCTGCGTGTCCGTCGTGCCCGCAAGCGTGCATCCTGTTTGAAGTTTGAGATGCATATGGCAATTCTGAGGTCTCCTGCATCTTGATGCAGTCAATATCTGCCCTGAATCCAATAACTCCCTTGCCTTCCCCAACAGTTAAACTTGCTACAACACCAGTTTTACCAATCCCAGTATGTACATCATATCCCATTTTAGCAAGCTCTTTCGCTATAAATTTTGAGGTTTCCATTTCCTCAAAGGCACTCTCCGGGTGCATGTGAAGATAATGCCTCCATTCCTTAAGCTGAGTTAGAAAACTGTCTCTATCCATAAGTAACCTCCTTTGCTTGATTCACTAATATAATCATATACTTAAAGAACAGATAATGACAGCAAAAATAGTCAATGATATCAAATTAGGCATAAAAAAACCGACCTTAATGCTTCCATGGTCGAGTTTTCTAAGCTATTCTTGCTTCAGCTTTATTCAGTTTTTCATAGATAGTTTCAATTTCCTCATAGATATCAATCCAATCTCTGACTCTTGTGATTCCTGGTAGCAGAGGAAGTCTGTTGTAGCTGCAGTCCACCAGTAAAACCTGGAAACCTTCAAGTGCCAGCTGGATCGCATTTTCATATCTATCCTCTATGAAGATATCGCATTCCAACTGTTTTGCTCTTTCTACCTTGTAGTGAGAACCGAGCATATGCAACTGGGCAAGAGGCAGATCATTTTTTACGAACCAGTTCTCAGTTGTTTTTCTGATCCATTGTTCCCTTGCAGTAACGTAGAAGACATTGTGCTGCTGATCTAGCTTCCAAAGTACTATTTCGGCATTTTCCCTTACCTCAGCTTTTGAGTGCAGTGTTTCCGCATAAAGATTATAAAATTCGTTATATGCCTCTCTGGATACTTTTAGAACCTCGTGAATATCGTATGTTGTTACCTGATAAGACTTTATGTCTGTCCCAAAATGTCGATTCGCCATATCCAGCCAGTAATAAGGCTCTGTTATTGTGCCATCGATATCGACGCAGATGTTAAGCTTCATTTAATCACTCCTTTCATTTCTTTGATACAAGTATATTATTTGAATGTTAAGTAAACATAATCGAATTGTTAGAAATGAGTAAAAATGGTATCATTTAAGTAATCGGGAGGGATACTAATGGAACTTAAACCACTTTTTTTAGATATGGATCTTAGAAAAATAGTCCTGGTGGATAAAACCTCCAACAGCTACCACGCTAGAAGATACCTTACAGATAAGTATGGGATCCTATTAAACACTTATGTCATGACTCTTGGTCAGTATGTTTCTCAATTGACAGAACGGGCTTTAAATGAGAAAAATCTGGAGCTGATAGACAGGGAGGATTCCCTGTACCTGATCGAGTCGATCATGAATGATGAAAAAGCAAAATTCCAATATTTTAAAAAAGAAGTTATTTCTCTTAATACATATACTGAGGTTCTGGCAACGATCCATGAGCTAAAGAAAACAGGGATCAGCTATGATAATTATGCTCTGCGAGGAAGGATAAAGACAGAGGAATTTGCAAGAATATACTGGCAGTATCAGGATGCCCTGGTGAGACTAAAAATGGTTGACGAGGCTGACCTTCTTAAGCTGCCTGCTGTTCCAGCTCCAAATTCCATACATTTAGTATTCGACAATGTTACATGGTTACCTTTGGAGAAGTCATTTTTCGAGAATTTGTGCAAAGGTGATTTCAAGCTTATAGGCCTTCCAAAACCAGGCTGCATCCAAAGACCATCAAATTACACCTATCTCTGTGAGAATGCGGTAGTGGACAATGGCTATCTTATAGACACCTTTTGCGACAAAAGAACACCAAATAATCTCAGGATAACCCGGGCATACGGACAATCAAACGAGATAAACGGAATCTTTAGGGATATGCTTTTAAGAGGGCTCCGGTTTGACCAATGTATGGTTCTATATACAGGGGGCGAATATGTTGACTACATAAGAAATGCTGCGGATTATTACGGTGTTCCTGTCACGATCCAGGAAGGACTGAAGCTTGAGGATACCAAGCCTTTCTACCTTGCATCCCAGCTGATTTGGTATGCAGCCAAGGGATTCATTACAGAGGATATAAAGCCAATTTTTCATTCAGCTGTCCTGAGACTCGAGATCCTTGACGACAAAGGAGAAAAGGTTGCTGATGCTAAGCTATATGAATATATTAGATCACTAAGAGTGCACAGTGGGGCTGTAAGGCTTCTGAATAAGCTTGACTCGCACGTCAGAGATTGTGATGAAATCTCCAGGAAGATGATCGAGGGACCTTCAAAAGACAAGTATCTTAAGTCACTTGCCATAGGCAAGGGGCTTATGCCCTTCCTTGAAGCTCTGGCAAGGCTGGAGGATATTAACTCCGGAACGGATGAGTGGTTAAAATCATTGTTGGATATGATGGTCAAATATGCTCCAACTCCGGAGGACGATAAAGAGGAGGGCAGCAAGGACAAAAGAGCCCTCGAGGCAATTAAAAATACTATGGAAAGGTACCTGGAGGGGCCTTGCGGCTATGGAAGAGTAAGCGCAAAGTGGCTCTATGAGCTTGAGCAAAGACTTAAAGGTTCAAGAAAAGACCTTTCCACACCTGAACCGGGGAAGCTGCATGCTGCAAGATTTTCAAACACCATGCTGATATCCAGGCCATATGTGTTTGTAGTGGGGCTTGATGCCGGGCATTTCCCTGAGAAGAGGTCAGAATCAACTATCCTTAGTGATGTCGACAGAAAAGGGCTAAGCAAGGATCTGGTATTGGAACAGAGAAAGACCGATTCCATATACAAGCTTCTTGAGGTCCTTGGGGGATTTAAAGGCCAGCTGAATCTCATATACAGCTATTATGATACAGTCAAGGTAAAGGAGACAAATCCATCCTCATTTATACAGGAAATGCTTGGAAGAGATGGCATTCTCAAATCAGAGTATTCATTCCTGCCGGGATCGATGGAGAGTGCTCTGACTCCCATGGAGGATCTTATGCTCGATCCATCGGAGCTTCTCCATAAAGGAGAAGATATTGGCAATAAGGCCACAGGAACGATCAAGGATTTCATCTCCGGCCACATATTCTCAGCCTCTCAGATAGAAATGATGGCTAAATGCAGAAGGATGTTCTACTATAAATATGTTCTTGACATATCGGAAGAGACTGAGGAAGTCCCGGGGCACATAGGTTGGCTCAATGCTGCCGACAGGGGTTCATTGCTCCATTCAGTCCTTGAAAGAGTCGTAGATGAGTTAAATGGGTCTGAACAGCTTGATTTGGTGATCGAGAGGATCTGTAACGAAGAGTTCAGGGAAATGGAGAAACGAGTACCCTGCGTAGTCAAGTATCATTACGACATCATGCTTAAAACATTCCAGCAGGCTGCCTTAAGATATGGAAAATCCTATCTTTCAATGATAGCCTCAGGAGAAGTGTTATCATCCGAAACAGAGAAGGATTTCATTGTTCCAGTGGAAATCATGTTTTTAAATGAGGGAGAAAAGCACAGCAGGACAATATTTTTAAGGGGAATAATTGACAGGGTCGATCTAAACCGTGATGACACAATAACAATAATTGACTATAAGTCCGGCAAGCCTTTTGAAGACAGCTCTGCCAACAGGGAGAAGCTGCAGGATTACTTGTATACCCTGGCCGCACGAGAGATATTTAGAGGCAGGGAGGTAAAGGAAGCCAGATACGAATTTCCTCTTGAAGATGCAGAGGGGATTTATTGGGCTATGGATAGAGCTAAGCTCGATTCTCTTACAAATGAAAAGGCAAGGATAGTCCTCGCTGCCCTTGAAGATGTATCCAAGGGCTGCTTCAGGAGGGCAGAGGATTCAAAGCATTGTACCTATTGCAGCTTTTATCTGCATTGCAGACCACACATCAACGGAGGTGACGAGTCATGGATGTAGAAATATCTCTAAGGGAAAGAATCCTGACAGATTTTAATACCAATTTCATGGTCGAAGCCGGTGCAGGTGCAGGGAAGACAACGCTGGTCATAGACAGAATATTAAACCAGATCACTGCGCCATCAAGGGATGGAGCTCCGTTGAAGCTCGAGGATATTGCAGCGATTACCTTTACGGAGAAGGCGGCCAATGAGCTGAAGCTGAGGATCTCATCCGGAATCAGGAAAAGAATTGAATGTGAAACATCTAAGGAGAAGATACAACTGCTGGAAAGAGCTAAGCTTTCAATTGATGACCAGTTCGTTGGAACAATCCATTCATTTTGTCAGGAGTTGTTGAGGAGTAATGCGTTTGAAGCAGGCTTGGGACTTGATTATAAGGTCATAGATCAGGATGAGGATGCACAGATCAAGGAACTCGTATGGCAGAGATACATTTTGGAGAATCACGCGGGACTATCAGAAATAATGGCAAGGATGGATGAACTCGGTATATCACTTGAGGAAGCTAAAGCCGCCTTCGACACGATTTCAAGGCATGAGTATTCAATCATAGAGTTCGATCCAAAGGCTTGGGAAGATGACCCCCCGTATTTGGAGCTTATGGAGATGTTAAATCCATTGACTGAGATTTTTCATTATGGTCCGGATGGAGAGCTCGAGACAAATTTTGGTGAGCCTATAAATAAGGTGCTAAACTCTCCTGAGAGAAAGGCTTTCATTCCATATTACAGGAATCAAACCGGGAAGGGAGCTATTGCACTGGCTAAAGCCCTTTCATCAAAATATGATGCAGAGGGGACCATCTTCTCAAAGAGCTATGCAAAGAAAGGCCTGTGTCTTTATGTGATTGAAGGTATTGATTTTGAAGGTATGAAAACACTATGTGAAGCCTACTATATATATACGTATGATGTGATCATGTCCATAGCCTACCCTGCAATCAGTGAATACACCCGGTATAAGAGGGAAATAATGGCTGTGAGTTTTGACGATCTGCTAATACTCACTAGGAATTTACTAAGAGATTCAAAGGAGGCAAGAGAGCGGACCAGAGAAAGGTACAAGTGCTTGTATATAGATGAATACCAGGATACTGATTCCATCCAGTCGGAAATAATGTTCTACTTAAATGGTGACGACTCCGATGTATGCGCTCCCTGGAGTGAAAGAAAGCTAATCCCTGGCTCCACGTTTATCGTCGGAGATCCAAAGCAGTCAATTTACAGATTCAGAGGAGCAGATATTTATCAGTACAACAAAATGAAGACAATTTTCGAAGCAGCTCCCGGCTGCGAGGTGGTCGTCCTTAAGAAAAATTTCAGAACGCAATCAGGGATTGTCCGCTGGGTTGAGAATATTTTCAAGCTTCCGGAGGGAAGCAAGGACGAGCTTGTGGATAGTGGGTTTGGAGCTTCACGATTCCTGCTTAATGATCCTGCGTCGTGGCAGGCATCATTCTATGGAATGGATGCTCAGAGAATGGACCCTGATTCTCAAGGTGAAGAAATAATTAAGGGAGTTTACTCATTTCTTGCCGGACCTCTGGAAAGAGTTGATGAATACAGAAGAAGTGAAGCTGCTTGGGTATCAGGTCTTATAGAAAAGCTTGTAGTGGAGAATTACTTATTGCAGACCTTTGACGTTTCAACCGGAACAATGGAGACCAGACATATACAATATGGAGACTTTCTTATACTACTCTACAACACTAAGGGAATGGAGGACTATATCTCTGCTCTTAAGGATAGGAATATACCTGTATCCTACGCAGGTAAGCTAAAGCTTGGAAATATTGACGAGATAGCTAACTTTATAGACATGGCTGAGTATCTTGCAGATCCTGGAAATGAGTCGATGCTCTGCAATGTTCTCATTAATTGTTATGGGGTGAAGAACCTTGAGGAGTGGAAAAGAGTAGAGAATAAGGGGAATGTAACGACTATTGAGCTGACTACATTTTTGGAGAAGGAAAACCCTGAGGATGTGCCGTCCCCACTGAGAGAAGCAATGCAAAGCATTAGAGAGCTTGCTTTATTGAGGGATTCTCTGAGTCCAATAGCATTCATGAGAAGACTGCTGGATGAGTATGAAAGACTGTACCTTGGGAGATATAACGAGATACTTGTTAGGTCCGTGGCAGGTACCCTCCACTTTTTAATTGAAAAGCTCTCCACAAAAAACCTGGCAAGCTTTCAAATGGCTGCTGAAGAGTTGACACTTCTAAAGGAACTTGATACAGACAGAGAGATGATGTTGGAGGACAGAGGTACTAATGGAGATTTTGGTTATGTAAGAATAATGAATCTTC
The DNA here is from genome assembly GCA_036770525.1 of Gudongella sp. Lineage (GTDB taxonomy): Bacteria > Bacillota > Clostridia > Tissierellales > Tissierellaceae > Gudongella. Next base: position 8,744 of record DAIPJA010000059.1, read on the forward strand.
ATAAAGCCAAGGGTCTGGAGGCCCCGATAGTAATACTAGCCACTGGAGGCACTGATTACAGCCATTCTGCTTCTTTAGCAATAAGGAATTCCGACAAGGGGAAAATTGTGGACATTAAGCTCTCAAAGGGAAATGGAGTGCTTGGATATAGCAGAAACTGGCTCAAGATTGAGCAAGATGAGGAAAAAAATCTTAAGGCTGAAGCCTTGAGGCTCCATTATGTTGCAACAACAAGACCGATCAATGCGCTAATAATTAGTGCCTGGAACAAGAACAACTGGAGGAGGTACAAGGAATTTCCCGCCAAGGAAATACCTGTTGATTTTCCAGGAGAATATATTGGGGCAGGAGAGCTATACCCACTTAAGTATGATAAAGTCGAGGAAAGGATAAAAAGATTGGGTCATAAAAGGGCTTCCTTGACAAGGATATCAGCAAAGCAAAGCTACCTTGAGATAAGACCGAGTAAGCTTAAGGAGTTCCGGGAATTTGAACGAAGTTTGGAGTCTGAACATGAAACCATGAAGATTCCTTCAGGCGAGAATTGGGGTACACTTATCCACAGAGTTTTTGAGCTTTTTTTTACCTCCGGATCGGTACCTGATAAGAGCATGCCCTTTGATATCAAGTCCAAGCTGATCGACATGGCGATAGATGAGCTGAGAGAGGTTGAAGACTTCAGCGATTATAGGAGAGCGGTCACTGATATCCTGAGGTGCTTTATATCCAATCCTGATATTGCAAGGATCACATCCTCAGCCAGGCTTATTCCGGAGCTCCGTTTCGATCTTGTAAGGCGAACTGGGGAAGAACCGGAGTATATTACCGGCATTATCGACCTTCTCGCTTATACGGAGGATGGAGTATACCTTATGGATTATAAAACCAATGCTCCTCACACAGCTGATGAGGATGAATTTGTAGGTCACATGATAAAAACGTATAAGCCTCAAATTGACCTTTATCAAGAATTTCTGGCAAACAGCCTGGGTAAGAAAGTATTGGGATCATATTTATACCTGACGGCAATAGACAGAGTTGTCGATGTCAGTTTATTGTAATCTCTTCTTATTAATATTAGATAAAGTGAGCGGATAATCTGAGTGGAGGTGTTTGGATGAAGGAGCTGCTGAGAAAAAGAATCAAAGAGATGACAGGATTGATTGGAGTAAGCGGACAGGAATGGGATGTAGCAAGGTACATCAAGAGGGAGCTTATCGAGTATGTAGATGATATCAAGGTATTAAACAATGGGATCGTGATAGCTCATATCAAAGGAGAGAAAACGGGACCTAAGATTATGGTGACAGCTCATATGGATGAGGTAGGCTTTATGATAAAATCTATCGATTCTAAAGGATTCCTATTCTTCGACAAGCTTGGAGGAGCCACAGAAGCATGTATTCCAGGAAGGAAGGTACTGGTCAAAGGAACTAAGGGTGTAATACCTGGAGTTATTGGGGTAAGGGCAGGGCACCTTTTAACACCGGAGGAAAGGTCCAAGCCTCAGACCGTGCAGCAGTCCTACATAGATATATGTGTTTCTTCAAAAGCTGAGGCTGAAGCTCTGGGCATATGCGTCGGTTCACAAGCAGTACCGGACAGCCCATGTACAGAAATGCATGATCCGGATTATCTTATAACAAGAGCTGCTGATTGCAGAGCGCTCTGCGCAGTAATAGTTGAGACTTTTAAAAAACTTAGTAAAAAGGATATTAGCGGTGATATCTATGGGGTTTTTAACATACTTGAAGAGACGTCAACGAATGCAATAGGGGCAGCAGTCAACTGTATTAAGCCTGAATATGGGCTATACTTGGACACTATTCCGTGCGGAGACGTTCCTGACTGTAATTTTGAAAAGGAGCTACCTGTTGCGCTAAAGGAAGGGCCTGTGATAATACTTCAGCACAACTCGATAAATACAAACCTTTGCGTGGGAAGTCATCCAGCTTTAATTGATGCATTGCGGGAAATTTCACTAGCCAAAAAT
>DAIPJA010000060.1:0-10711 GCA_036770525.1 Gudongella sp.
AGGCATTGCCCTATGCAATGGCTATAGAGATGATCCACACCTACTCTCTGATTCACGACGATCTTCCTGCAATGGATAATGATGACTTCAGAAGAGGAAAAATGACTAACCACAAGGTGTTTGGAGAAGCGATGGCGATACTTGCAGGGGATAGCCTCTTAAATCTTGCATTTGAGACCATGCTTTCTGCTGCTAAGGAAAGCTGCGATATTTCCTCGATCAAGGCTATGCAGGAGATAGCCAAGGCTTCAGGCTGTAAGGGGATGATCGGTGGTCAGGCAATAGATCTGAGGTCAGATATAGGTTCTATGGATGAGGAGAGTCTATTATATATGTATAAGGGGAAGACTGCAGCACTGATACAGGCGAGCATCCTCAGCGGTGCGATCATTGGTGGAGCAAGCACGAAGCATATCGAAAAACTAAGGGACTTTGGACTGAGGCTGGGCTTGGCTTATCAGATCCAGGACGATCTGTTGGACGACGAGAAGGATGAAAGCATAAAGAAATGTACCTATCTATCCTTCTACTCCAAAGAGGAGGCGGAAAAAAAGGTCAAGGACCTTAGCGACAGGGCTGTTTCTATATTGGATAGCTTGGAAGACATTGACACCTTATTTTTTAAGGAACTCACCCTGGAATTGGTTGGCAGACAGGTCTGAAACATTGCAAAATGGGTAAAATTGTGATATAATCAGCGTAGCAATAAGTGGTACAGTATTCTAGTCAGCACAACTATTCTTGAAGGCGGGGCTAAAAATCCGTCAAAGGGCATATCGATGAAGTTCTTTATGCTTGGCTTGCGACGCCCAGTCGTGGGCTTTCATAAGGAGTAAGAAGGATGGGGCGATCTGCAATGGCATGCAGGCGTGGACCCTGCCTTCGTGGAGACATGGTATAGTGATAAATAGTACTATATCGTGATAAACCTGCAAGACACAAAATATCTAATAAAATGTGCAGAGTAGCCTGCCTTGAGTGGAGTAGCGCGGATGATAAGTTCAATTTGACCAGACGGGGGCCCAGTTCTGATCAGATTCTGTTATCGAAACCTAATCTGCAAAAGAGGCTAGGGAATAGACTGGCTGTTGAGGAAAACTCCTAGACTGTTCAAGCTATGAAGTAACAAGAGGATTACAGTGCGGACTAAGTGGCAATCCAGTTCTGTCTTTGGCAACAGGACAGATGGAGGACTAAGGGGAAACCGCTGCACCGGCGACGGGCAGTTCCTTCGTGGGAAATCCTACTGGACCTGAAGCCGTAAGATTTACTCGGGTTACTACCACTAGGTAAGGCTGATAGCTTCGCTATCAGCTTTTTCATATAGAAGGCTATTTGATTGATATATAAGTTAAGGGCTAATCTTGGATGCCCTGTGTTGGGAGCTGGAGGGAAGAAATGGCAAAGAAGGACGAGGAAGGGTTTTATCGGAAGTATAACATGAAGTGGGTGCTTGTCATCACCCTATGGACCTTTATTATATCTGTCAGCTTATCAATATTTGCTGAGGGCTTGGTCCAGAACCTGGATGTGATCCTGGGTTTTCTAATACTACTTTTTTTTATTTTCATAGGGATTTTATTTGACATAATCGGTATATCAGTTACGACTGCTGACGAGAGGCCTTTCCACGCTATGGCGTCCAATAAGATCGGTGAAGCTAGAACTGCCATTAAGCTTGTGCGAAATTCCAGTCAGGTAAGCAACTTCTGTAACGATGTTATAGGAGACATAAGCGGTATCATTTCGGGAGCTGTTGCTACCAGCATAATCTACAAGCTTATTACAAGGCTGGGACTGCTGGATGGAACTCTTCTCACAATACTCTTAACTGCAATTACTGCTTCACTTACAGTTGGAGGCAAGGGGATAGGAAAATCCGTAGCAGCATATCACTACGAGGAAGTTATATACAGCGTATCCAGGTTCATCGGATTCTTTGAAAGACTTACTGGACTTGAATTTATGCCGCCAAAAAAGAAAATCGCCAAGGAAAAAGTCAAGAAGGACAGGGAGAACTGATATGGCAAAGAAAAGAGCTGATATTATACTTCATGAAAAAGGCCTTGTTGAATCAAGGGAAAAGGGAAAAAGGGTCATCATGGAGGGCTCGGTTTACGTTGGAGAAAAGCGAGTCGATAAGCCAGGTGAGTACCTGGATGAGACTGTTGAGATACATATAAGGTCTAATCCACTTCCTTATGTGAGCAGAGGAGGCTTAAAGCTTGAAAAGGCTATGGCAGAGTTTGGCATAGACCTGGAGGGATCCGTCTGTATGGATATGGGTGCCTCAACCGGCGGCTTTACTGATTGCATGCTCCAATCCGGTGCAAAGAAGGTTTACGCAGTTGACGTGGGCTATGGACAATTGGACTGGAGGCTGAGGAACGATCCTCGGGTGGTTGTGATGGAGAGGACCAATATCAGGTATATGGAGAATGACTCTATAGAGGACAGACTTGATTTCATCTCGATCGACGTTAGCTTTATAAGCTTAAAGCACATCCTGCCTGTTGCGTCTGCGTTCCTCAAGGAGAACGGGAAAATAGCTGCTCTGGTCAAGCCTCAATTCGAGGCAGGAAGGGATAAGGTAGGGAAGAAGGGCATCGTGAGGGACAGAGCTGTCCACAAGGAAGTCATCCAGGCTGTCATCGGTTATGGAAAGCAGAGCGGGTTATACCCTGAAGGGCTGACCTTCTCACCAATAACCGGGACTACTGGAAATATTGAATTTTTAATGTGTCTTTCTAAGAACAACATGGAATTGACTGAGTTAGAAATCGAAAAGGTATTGGATGAGGCCCACGATAATCTGGGATAATGGAGGAACGTCATGCTTAAGGAACTTCATATAAGCAATTTTGCAATAATCGACGATCTTACAATAGAGTTTGAAGCTGGCTTTAACCTCCTGACTGGGGAGACTGGCTCAGGTAAGTCAATTATCATTGAGGCATTGGAGCTTGTCCTTGGAGGAAGAGGAAGCCGTGAGATGATAAGAAGTGGGTGTGAAAGAGCAGTTGTAGAGGCTATGTTCGTGTTGGACGACAGAGCAAAGGGAATACTTGCAGCTCAAGGCTTTCCGGCTGACGATTGGCTGATCTTGACAAGGGAGCTTTCAGAGAGGTATCCAAGTGTTTCAAGGATAAACGGCAGACCAGTGACTCTTTCGATGCTTTCTATGATAACCAATGGTCTTGTGGATGTATTCGGTCAGCATGAGCATCAATCTCTTCTTGATATATCAAACCATATACGAATACTTGACATGCTCATCGATCCCCCAGGGAGGGAGCTGTTAACAGAGCTGAATGAAGACTATGATAAGTACAGGGAGCTTCTCAAAAAGCGGGAGGAGATGACACTAACCTCTCAGGAGAGGGAAAGGGAGCTTGACCTTTTGGAGTTCCAGATCAAGGAGATAGATGGTGTAAGCCTTACTGCTGAGGACGATGAGAAGCTTGAGCAGGAATTTAAGAGGCTTTTCAATCTCAAGGATATTATTGCAGGGGCAAGCCAGGCGGAGAACACAATAAGGAGCAGGGAATACGGGCAGGAAGGAGCTCTTGCATTATTGGACAAAGCAATTGCCTCACTTAAGGATGTTAAGAAATTTGATGAAAATATATTACAATTTAGCAATAGATTGGATTCTCTGAGATACGAGCTTGAGGAATTGGGAAGGGATATGTCTCACTATTGTGAGGTTCAGGAGATAGACGAAGAGACCTTGTTTTCTCTAAGGGAAAGGCTTGACAAGGTAAATTCACTTAAAAAGAAATATGGTAATTCGGTTGCGATGATCCGTGACTTTAAACTCAAGGCTGAGGACAGGAGAGAAAGGCTACTGAACCTGGATAGAGAGCTGTCTCAGCTTGAGGGAAAGATCCTGGCTCTTCAGGATCAGAGATTGGAAAAAGCAGAAAGATTAAGTAAGCTTAGAATGACTGAAGCAGAAAAGCTGGATCGCAGTATGGAAATGGAGCTCCATTCGTTAAGTATGGGTAATGTCCTATTTAAGACATCCTTTTCAGCCAGGGAAGATGTTGGAAGGAATGGTATAGACAATGTAGAGTTCCTGATTTCAACAAACCCGGGTGAAGAACTGAAGCCTCTTTCCAGGATAGTATCTGGTGGTGAGATGTCCAGAATAATGCTTGCCTTCAAGGGTATCATTGCAGAACGGGACGGTATCCCTGTACTAATTTTCGACGAGATAGACACCGGTATAAGCGGCAGGACTGCCCAGGTAGTTGGAGAAAAAATAAAGAGGATCGCAGGGAGTCATCAGGTTATATCGATTTCACATCTGCCACAGATTGCTGCACTTGCGGATACACATTTCGCGATCGTGAAGGACTCTGGAGACAAGGGTGCAATAACCCTTGTAACAAAGCTTTCCAGGGAAGAACGTGTTCAGGAGCTTGCTAGATTAATTAGTGGCGCAAGTACGACAGAGACCACGATAAAGCATGCTAGAGAGATGCTGGAGCTGTCAAACAAGGTCAATAATTGACCAGGATATGGTATAATATAAAGATAATCAATGGTCGGGAGGGTCAAAATGACTTACGAAGAAAAAACCATGAAGTGTGACAGAATATATGAGGGCAAAATTGTTAACCTTAGGATCGACACAGTAGAGCTGCCTGACAAAAAGTACTCCAAAAGGGAAATTGTAGAGCATCCAGGTGGAGTTGGCGTTGTAGCCTTTGATAAGGATGGCAGGGTTCTATTGGTCAAGCAGTACAGAAAAGCAACAGGCTCTGTACTACTGGAGCTTCCTGCCGGGAAGCTTGAGGTCAACGAGGAGCCAAAGGAAACTGCCCTGAGAGAGCTTAAGGAAGAAACCGGTTATTCTGCCGGGAAACTGGAATACCTTCTTGAATTTTATACATCACCGGGCTTCAGCACCGAAAAGGTATATCTTTTCCTCGGTGAGGACCTTACACCTGGAGAACAGGAGCTTGAGGCAGGAGAATTTATCGACCTTGAGTCCTACACCTTAGAGGAGCTCCATAGGATGATAAGCAGAGGAGAGATCATGGACAGCAAGACGATCATAGGAATACAGACGGCTGCAGAGATCGTTAGAAAAAGAGCTGAAAAATAGAGTTTGGAGATAGCCATGTTTGAACAGTGGATCAATGGATTTTTAGTCTATATATCTGATGAAAAGAACCTTAAGAGGAGCTCTGCTGAAGCCTATATAAGCGATATAAGAGCCTTTCAGGAGTATCTTCACAGTCTCAGGCTGAATGAGCCAGTAGAAGTGAATGATACCGAGGTCATAAGGTATATTCTCAGCCTTCAGAGGTCGAAGAAGAACTCATCTACTATAGCCAGACACCTTTCCAGTATCAGGTGCTTTTTTCAGTATCTCAGAGATGAGGGTGTGGTAAAGACTGACCCAACAAAAAACCTAAAGCCTCCCAGGAAGGAACGAAGGTGCCCCTCAGTGTTAACTGAAGGACAGATGATGAACCTTATGGATATGCCTTCAGATAAAAGTGAAAAAGGCGCCAGGGACAAAGCGATTTTAGGATTGATGTATGGGACCGGCCTCAGGGTATCTGAAATAATCGGATTAAAGATAAAGGATGTTGATATAAAGGGTCGGTCAGTCAATACTAAGGATAGATTGGTGCCTGTTGAACAAGAGCTGCTGGAAAGCTTAAAGAGATACATAGATGAGTATCGGAAGGACGAGGAACCTGGTTCACCTCTTTTTACAAACTCCAGGGGAACCAATCTGACAAGACAAGGTCTTTGGAAGATAGTAAAGAGCTATTCAAGAACGACTAATCCCCAGAACATCAGAAACTCATTTGCGGTACATATGTTAAGCAATGGAGAACAGCCTGGAAGGGTTGGACAACTCCTGGGTCATTCAGATCCATCCTCCATACATGCTTTAATTGAGCTGGTTGACTCAGCTCAAAGAGATTCTGGAGGTAGAGCTCGACAATAGCAAGGAGGTAAATATGAGAGCAGTAGATATTATTGAAAAGAAAAAGCATGGCTTTGAGCTTACAAAGGAAGAAATATATCATATAATTCATGGCTATACAAAGGGTGAGATCCCAGATTACCAGATGTCAGCCTTCTTAATGGCTGTATATTTTAAGGGAATGACTCCCTCTGAGATTTCTGATCTGACTATGAGCTTTGTAGAGTCCGGAGACCAGGTCGACCTGTCTGCGATAGATGGTGTGAAGGTAGACAAGCATTCAACAGGCGGAGTTGGTGACAAAATAAGCCTTATTGTAATACCTCTTGTTGCTCTTGCGGGAGTACCTGTTGCAAAGATGAGCGGAAGGGGTCTGGGACATACTGGAGGAACCATCGACAAGCTGGAATCCATTAAAGGATTCAGAACTGAGCTTTCTCCTGAGGAATTCATCAACAATGTAAACACCTATAAAATGGCGATAGTTGGTCAGACTGCAAACCTGACACCTGCAGACAAGAAAATATATGCCTTAAGGGATGTGACATCAACTGTTGATTCAATACCTCTTATTGCAAGCTCTATCATGAGCAAAAAAATAGCTTCAGGTGCAGAGGCGATAGTGCTTGACGTAAAGGTTGGCTCCGGTGCATTCATGAAGTCCCTGGATGAGGCTAAGTCTCTTGCTGAAACAATGGTCGGTATTGGAAACAGCCTGGGAAGAAAGACTGTTGCTGTAATAACCAATATGGATCAGCCCCTTGGACATGAGGTAGGAAACAGCAATGAGGTTATTGAAGCGATAAATGTACTCTCAGGTAAAGGTGCAGAGGACGAGACTCAGGTTGCTCTCACTATAGCTGCCCACATGTGCGTTCTAGGTGGAGCATATAGCAGTTTTGATGAAGCATTTAGTGCTCTCAATGAAACGATTGTCTCAGGTCGAGCTGTTGAAAAACTTAAGGAACTGATAAAAATTCAGGGTGGGGACACAATGGTGGTTGATGATATATCACTTCTTCCTCACGCTGATACAAGCATAGAGATCAAAGCTGAAGCATCAGGCTATGTCAATGACATCGATGCAGAGGAGATCGGGGTTGCAGCGATGCTTCTTGGAGCAGGTAGAAGGACCAAGGAGGATTCTATAGACTTTGGGGCGGGGATATCCTTGAAGAAGAAGCTTGGCGACTGGGTCGAGGCTGGCGACGTGCTGTGTGTACTCCACACTAATCTGAGTGAAACCAGTGAGGCTGAAAAAAGGGCCTTTGCAGCGTATAGGATAGATGAAGGAAGGCCTGAAAAGGCACCATATATCTACACCGTTATCGTATAAGAATGAGAAAAGAGGAAACAGATGAGTTATTTGATAAGTCTACCAGGGCTTTTGACGGCGATAATATTCCATGAGATTGCACACGGGCTTACTGCTTATTGGCTGGGGGATCCAACTGCAAAGAATGCAGGCAGGCTGACTCTTAATCCGATCAAGCACATCGATCCTGTGGGATTTATGTTCATGCTCATTTTTAGATTTGGATGGGCGAAGGCAGTGCCTATAAATCCCATGTATTTCAAAAATAGAAAGCTTGATACGATCCTAGTGTCCCTCGCAGGTGTGACTGTAAACTTTATTATAGCCATAATAATAGGTGCAGTTCTGGTTTATGGAAATATTACCAATGAAACCGTTCTGGATATGCTTGGAATAGGTATGTGGTACAACATTATGCTTGGTGTTTTCAATCTGCTTCCGTTTCCACCTCTGGACGGATCAAAGGTGGTCGCAAGCCTTTTACCTGTAAAGCTGGAATACTTTTTTTACAAGTACGAAAGATATTTCTACATCGTACTTCTTGGGCTGATCGCAACTGATATGGTCCAAAGGATATTAGGTCCACTTGTAAATTTCGCATATTCTTTGATTATAAGGATATTGGTTTAGGAGGCTTACATTGATATACCAGGTTAGCATGGAGGCTTTCGAAGGGCCGCTGGACCTTCTCTTAAGCCTGATAGACAAAAATGAGATAGATATCTACGACATACCTGTTCATGTAGTTACTGAGCAGTTCATTGCCCATATCCAGGTGTGGGAGGAGATGAATCTTGACGTAGCAAGCGACTTCATTCTCATGGCAGCAACACTACTGGAAATCAAATCCAAGATGCTGCTCCCAAAGGAATCAGTGATCGTAGACGGCGAAGAGGTAGAGTTAGACCCAAGAGAAGAGCTTGTTAAGAGGCTTTTAGAATACAAGCTTTTTAAGGATATAGCTGAAGACCTGAAGAAAAATGAGGCTATATTCAGTCGGATCTACTATAAACCCCAGGAGGACGTAAGCGACTTCAGGGATCCATTTGACGAGTTGAGCAGCATCGAGCTGAAAGACCTGGTATCTACTCTGAACACTATCCTGCAGCGTTTCCGATATGAAAACCCCTCTGACCAGATATTCGATCTGGAGCGAGAGGAGATAAGTATGGAGGAATGCGCTGAGGATATTCAGGACAGACTTAGCATAAACCGTGCACTCAAATTCAGTGAGCTTGCATCTGTTTGCAGGACAAGATCAAGGATCATAGCATATTTTCTATCTCTCCTTGAAATGATGAGGATGAGGCTTGTATTTGTAAAGCAAGATTTAAAAAATTCGGATTTGATCATAGAAAAAAGGGGTTGAAGAAGCTATGGATGACAGAGAAGCAAAATCTATAATCGAAGGTCTGCTATTTACCTTCGGAGATCCCCTGGAATCAAAGGAAATGGCACGAGTGCTTGAGCTTCCCCACAAGGAAGTCATAAGACTGCTAAAGGAGATCAAGGACGAGCTTGACTTCGACAGGAGAGGGATCAGACTGGTAAAATTCAATGATTCTTATCAACTGGGAACAAGACCTGAACACCATCAGTGGATAAAGTCCATAGTCCTTGAAAGAAACACTAAGGCACTTTCCAATGCAGCTCTTGAAACTTTATCGATCATTGCATATAGACAGCCTGTTACAAAAGCAGTGATCGATCATATAAGAGGAGTAAAAAGCGACAGAAGCATAGAGACCCTGGCTATGAGACGTCTGGTCCGGGAGACCGGAAGGCTGGATAAACCTGGTAAGCCTATACTTTATGGCACAACTGACGAGTTTTTGAAGTATTTTGGATTGGAATCAATAGATCAGCTGCCGCCGGTGGAGGGCTTGACTGATGCTGAGTATAGAGAAGAATAGGGGGAGAGTTGCATGAGCACAGAAGGAATGAGGCTTCAAAAATACATGGCTCTTTGCGGCGTAGCTTCCCGCAGGGCTTCAGAGGAATTGATCAAGAACGGTCAGGTACAGGTGAATGGTAAGGTAGTTCTTGAAATGGGTACAGTTGTTTATCCTGACAAGGACAGAGTTTCAGTCGACGGGAAGACTGTAAGACCTGAAAAGAAAAAGGTATATATAATGCTGAACAAGCCTGTTGGAATAGTGACCAGCTTAAAGGATGAGAAGGGAAGGACTGTAGTGACTGACCTTATCGAAGGTGTGGACGAAAGGATATACCCTGTTGGCAGACTTGATTCCGACACCAGCGGACTTTTGCTTTTAACTAATGACGGCGAGCTGGCGTTCAAGCTTACGCACCCGAGTAAAAGGATATTCAAGAAGTATATAGCGATCGTTGAGGGTCTACCCAATAAGGGAGAGCTTGAGAGACTAAGAAACGGGATAAAGATAGACGGCAGAGTAACATCCAAGGCAAAGGTCAAGGTATTGAAAAACTTTGGGGAGGATTCCATCCTTGAGATCGAGATATTTGAGGGCAGGAACCGACAGGTCAAAAAGATGTGTGAGGCTGTGAACCATCCTGTCAAAAAGCTTAAAAGAGTTGCATTTGGAGAGCTTCAGCTTGGAGGCCTCGAGGCTGGAAACTGGAGGTTCTTAAACGATGAAGAGCTTTCATTTATAAGATCACTTTAGGGAGATGAACTTATGTTGGTTTTTAAGGATATAAAAAACGAAGATGAGCTTTTGGATTATCTTTCTGAAAATGGTCTGGGGCTTTTAGAGTTTAACAACGGTATTTTTTTAACGTAAAGGCTTGACTCAATGTCTTCAATCATGATGGGTTGTGCAATTTTATTTTAAAACCTTGGAAGATTTGTGTCCAACTCAACCTATATTGTCAAAGCATGATTTTATAATGGTAGTTAGTATCCAAAATCTTTTTCTTAACCATACTTAACATTAAAAACACATTCATAAGGACTCATAAACTCATTTTAAGCTTAAATTTCAGACAAACAGCTTTGGTAAACAGTTATTAATGTCCCTTTGATTTAATTGGCAACTTTATACTTTGAGGGAGCCTAAAAAATGTGAATAAAAGTGATAGTGTTCGTTTGTTAAACATGAACCGATAAAATTTTATATTGTGTACGATCTAGATTATTTCTCAAAACAAATGTTTCACAACTTTTTTTCACTTCTAAGGCACCTGAGTATCCCCACATCTCATTGTCTTTAAAAAGTGCAATTTTAATTTATTTTGGTCTGTCAGCATTTTACCAGAAAAATGGACATCTTTCATGAGGTTTCAGCGTCATCGATGTTAAAGAATCTTTTTGACAAATTTTTAGAACATCTTTTGTTGTGTTCGACAAAACATAAGTTGGGGTGATTTCTATTACTCTGTTGAATTCCTTAAGATGTTAATTTTTGTACGAATTGAAATAACAGAATGCTGAAAAGTCGCATTAAGCAGTTCCTTTTCTTAAA